>JBEANV010000574.1:0-2986 GCA_041165285.1 Pseudomonadota bacterium
GGAAGCCGGTTTCGATTTCAGCCAGGGTTTCCTTGCTGCATTCGATGTTCAGGCACAGGTAGTGCGCCTTGGCCAGCTTGTTGATCAGGTAAGCCAACTGGAAGCGACCCCAGTCTTCGACGCGGTGGATCTGACCACCCGACGCGGCCACCAGCGCCTTGTAACGCTCCAGCATGGCTGGAACTTGTTCGCTCTGATCCGGGTGGACCAGCAGCACGATTTCATAGTGACGCATGGATACTCCTCATGGATTCCTGTTGCGGAAGCCGCCCCGTCGCGTCAAGAAACGGGTGCAGCAAGAGAAAAGCCTGCGATTATAGCCCGATTCCGGCGCAGGTCTCAGCAGGCACCCGCTAGGACCATCCGGGCGTGCGCAGCCGATCGACCACGGCCTGTTCAGCCGCCGCGGGAGGACGCGAGAGCAGGCTCGCGATCACCAGCACCAGCGCGCCGGCAGGCGCCCCGAACACACCCGCCGCCACCGGCTCGATCCCCCACCAGGCGCAGTCCTGCAGGGGCCGGCTGACACCAAACAGCCGGCGCAGCAGTTCATGGTTGGTGACCATGTAATAGCTGCATACGCCCAAGCCGGACAACATGCCCAGCACCGCGCCGGTCCGGTTGGCGCGTCGCCAGAAGATCCCGAGCACCAGGGCCGGAAAAAACGTCGCAGCAGCAAGCGAAAACGCGGCAGAGACAAACTGCAGGATGTCCGCAAACCGCATCGATGCAATGAACGCGGCCATCAGCGCCACCACCAGCACCAGGAACTTCGACAACATCACGCGGCGCATCGCCGGCGCGCGCGGATTGATGAGCCCGAAATACAGGTCGTGCGAAAGCGCGTTGGAGATGGTCAGCAACAAACCATCCGCTGTCGACAGCGCTGCGGCCAATCCACCCGCTGCCACCAGATAGGTCACCACCAGCGGCAGTCCACCAATCTCCGGCGCCGCCAGCACGATGACATCCCCCCCGAGGTGCAGCTCGGCGAGTTGCAGCAGGCCGTCCCCATTGATGTCTTCGACCGACACCAGCGTCGGATCGAGCTTGGCCCAGCGCCGAATCCAGCCCGGCAATTGATCAAAGGGGGTGCCGATGAGATTCGTGAACACCTCGTACTTGACCATCACCGCCAGTGCTGGCGCTGCCAGATAGAGCAGTGCGATGAAGAACAGCGACCAGCCTACGGACCGCCTTGCTTCGCTGACTGACGGGGTTGTGTAGTAGCGCGTCAGCACATGCGGCATCGCAGCGGTACCCAGCATCAGGCACAGCACCAGCGCCAGAAAATTGCGCCTTCCCACCTCGTAGGCCTCGCGCGCAGACGCATCCCCGCGCGGATCGCCCGCAGCGATCGGCTGCGCCTGCGGCGGCATGCCGCCCAGCGGCCGCGCCCGCTGCCGGGCATCGTCGTACTCCTGCTGGTAGGCGGTGCGGGCAGCGTCCTCCGTTTGCGGACGACTCAGCAAGCGACGCTCGGCCCGCTGCACCCGTGCTGGTGGCGCATCGGCAGCCTGCAGCGCCTTGACCTGCGCAGCCAGCGTCTCGGCATCGTCGATCATCGCCTGGTGCACATCGTCGAGTTTGCGCAACGCATCATCGGCACGCACCTGCAGTTGACGGATCACCGTCAACTCCGCCAGATCCGTCTTCAGCACCTCTTCGCGCTGGGTGACATGTTCCAGCTGCTGGCCATAGGAGAACAGCGGAAACGGGCTGCCCGTCTGGTTCAGCGACATCCAGGCCACGGGTGTCAGATAGGCCAGGATCAGGATGATGTACTGCGCCACCTGCGTCCAGGTCACTGCCCGCATGCCACCCAGGAACGAACACACCAGCACACCACCCAATCCGACGAAAATACCGATCTCGAAGCTGAATCCGGTGAGATGCGAGGTGATGAGCCCGACACCGTAGATCTGCACCACCACATAGACGAACGACACGAGCGTCACCGCCACCACGCCCACCAGACGCGGCAGTTCGCCCCCGTAGCGGGCCCCCAGGAACTCGGGAATCGTGAAACAGCCAAGGCGACGCAGATAGGGCGCCAGCAGCAAGGCCACCAGGCAATAGCCACCCGTCCAGCCCAGGATGTAGGCCAGTCCGGCAAATCCCTGCAGATACAGCACACCGGCCGTGCCGATGAACGAGGCGGCTGACATCCAGTCCGCCGCCGTGGCCATGCCGTTGAAGATCGCCGGTACACGCCGACCGGCGACGTAATACTCGGACTCGTCGGTCGTGCGCGACATCAGTCCAATGGCGGCGTACACCGCCACGGTCGCGATCAGGAAGGTGCCACCGATCCAGCCCCGTGGCCAACCCAGGCGCTCCATCGCGCCCAGCCCCAGGATGAACACCAGCACGCCCAGCATGTAGTACGCATAGCGGCGTGACAGCACCCGCGTGAAGACGCGTGTCTCCTCGGACGCCCCCAGCACCGGATCAGCCATGGCGCCGATCGGCCTCGGTCAGCACCTCGCGCTCCAGCCGATCCATCAGCCAGCCGTGCACCACGATGATCAGCAGGTACACCCCGATCGCCCCCTGCGTGGCCCACCAGTAACCCGCTGGCATCCGCCCGACATGCCACGCGTCCAGCGCATGCGCCCACCAGGACACCCCGAACGTGACACCAAACCACAGCGCCAGCCCCAGCAGGGTCCATAGACAGACGCGGCGCCAGTAGCTTTTCTTGGGGGGACGATCGGATTTCCTATGGTCCATGCAGTCACCTCTGGCGTGAATTGTGCGCAACCGACGCCAAGCCCGCCACGGGAATGACACCAAGACGAACCCACGCAATGCAACAGCCCACCGGAATGGGTGGGCTGCGGGGGACGAGGTGGCGCCAGGCCACCTCAAGGGCGAAATGGGCGCCTGATCAGCGTTTGGCCAAGCGCTGCCAAGTCTCGACCACCGAGTCCGGGTTCAGCGAGATCGACACGATCCCCTCCTGCGCCAGCCAGTCGGCGAAGTC
>JBEANV010000575.1:0-4930 GCA_041165285.1 Pseudomonadota bacterium
TCACCTGCGTGATCGACCGACAGGGTGTGCTGCGCGAGGTGATCCCGGGCGAGATGGCCGAGGACGATGTGCTGGGGCTGTCGAAATGGGCCCGAACCTGAGGCACTGATTAACGGGCGCGGACGACCGGATCGATCTGGTCCCTGCGCGGCCCATGATGCATGTCCCGGAGGATGTGGACATGGTGCAAAGAGTGGCAATGGCGTTGGACCGTGCGAAGGCCGGAGGCTGGCCGGCACTGCTCGGTGTGGCCGTGGTGGGCCTGTTGTCGGCCTGTGGCGGCGGTGGCGGAGAGGCTGTGGCGCCGCCCCCCGTCACCGCGACCTCGGTGTTTGCCACGCAGGAGGCGAGTGCGGTGTTCGACGATCCGCGCACCTATGCCGTGTTGACCGGCAGCGTGTTGCAGGGCAGTGTCATCACCCGCGACACGGCCACCGCCACCTTCGCCAACGTCAATGCCGACCTCGACCCCAATGACGCGCTCGAACCCGAGATCGACGCCCACATCGTCCTCGACGGCTACCCCGACGACGCCAAGCCGCTGAACGCGACGATCCGCCTGCGTGGCAACTCTTCGCGGCTGGCCGAGCAGAAGTCCTACCGCGTCAAGCTGCTCAAGACGGCGGCGCTGTGGCGCGGCGAGCAGACGCTGCAGTTCAACAAACATCCCTGGGACTTGACCCGCGTGCGCAACAAGCTGGCGATGGACCTGTTCCGCGACATCCCGCATGTGCCGTCGCTGCGCACCCAGTTCGTCCGGCTCAGTCTGACCAACCAGGACAAGGCCGGTGTGGCCTACGCCAGCGCCGATTTCGGCCTCTTCACGCACGTCGAGAAGATGGGCAAGGAATACCTCGCCAACCGCGGTCTGCCCACCGACGGCAACCTCTACAAGGCCGAGGACTTCCGCTTCCAGCCCGATGCACGGCTGGCGCTGACCGCCGTTGGCGCGCCGGTGGACAAGGTCGCGTTCGAGCGTGTGCTGTCACTGGAAGTGGACAGCGGCGACCACACCCGCCTGCGCGCGATGCTGGCGGCGCTGAACGACCCTGCCACCGATTTCGCTGCGGTCTTCGACCAGTATTTCGACCGCAGCAACTACCTCACCTGGCTGGCCACCAGCGTCCTCATGGGCAACCGCGACACCATGTCGCAGAACTTCGCGCTCTACCAGCCGAGGGGGAGCGACAAGTTTTTTTTCCTGCCGTGGGACTACGACGGGGCCTTCGGCTACGAGGACCAGTCCGACGTCGCGCTCGATGCGAGTCTCTACGCACCTTGGCAGAAGACCCTGGCCAACTGGTGGGAGGTGCCGCTGCACCAGCGTTTCTTGGCGGACCCGAAGCGGCTCGCTGACCTGAAGCAGGCCGTCGAGGAGCTGTATGCCCGCCACTTCGGCGAGGCGGCCTTGCAGGCGCGGCTGGCGGTGTACCAGCCACTCGTCGCGCCCTACGTCACCGCTGCGCCCGACCTCACCTGGTTGCCCGGGGTCACGGCCGACCGTGCCGCCGAGTGGCGCGCCGAGATGGCCCGGATCGCTGCTTCGCCCAGGATCAACCGCGAGCGTTTTCTGGCCGGACTGGAGGCGCCGATGCCGTTCTTCCAGTCGGTGACGCTGGCCGGCACCAGCCACCGCCTCGAATGGGACGCCTCGATTGACCTGCAGGGCGACGCCGTCACCTACCGCGTCGAGCTGGCCACGGCTCCGGACTTTGCCAGCGGCTCCGTGGTGGTGGCGCAGTCCGGGTTGACCAAGACCGAGCTGCTGGTACCGAAACTCGCGGATGGGACGTATTACCTGCGCGTGGTGGCTGTGGATGCCAAGGGCCACACGCAGCAGGCGTTTGACCGGGTGAGCGTCGGGGGGACGACGTGGTTCGGGGTGCTGGGGGTGCGGGTGCTCGGTGCGGCGGTGACGGTGTTGTGAGCCCACTGGGGAACTGAGGGGCGGCGCTGCTTTTATCCGTGTGTACGCATAGAATAGATTGCACCTGAACCTGACTATGAGCTTGCAACATGGACCGCGACGCGGAAGTCGACAAGGCTGACAACGTCTACGAATCGGTGGCCGAGCTGTTCTCGCTGCTGTCCACACCGATCCGGCTGAAGATCATCGGCGCGCTGTGCAACGGCGAGAAGAACGTGTCGCAGTTGCTCGCCGAGATCGACACCACCCAGCCGAACATGTCGCAGCACCTCTCGACGCTCTACCGCGCCGGCGTGCTCGGCAAGCGGCGCGACTCGACCCAGATCTACTACCGCCTGCAGAGCGAGCGCGTGGCCACGCTGTGCCGGGCGGTCTGCACGCAGGTGGCGATCGAGCTGGACCCGGATGCCGAGGTCGAGCCGGCCGACCGGCTGCTGCCCGGCGGCGTGCGCTGACCGGCGATCCGGGCGTTCAGCGGACCTTGCTCAGCAGCGTCTGCATGTCGTCGAGCATGGCGTCGAGCTGCTCCACCGCCTCGGGTTGCAGTTGCAGGCGCTCCTTGAGTTCCTGCTGCATGAAGCACACCGTCATGCGCACATAAGCGCTGTCGAGTGCCTTGCGCACGGCCGACATCTGGCTGGCGATGTCGAGGCACGGCTCCCCCGTCTCCACCATGCGCTGGATGCCGCGCAGTTGGCCTTCGGCGCGCTTGAGGCGGTTGAGCAGGTCGGTGCGGCTGGTTTCGTCTTGGAGCTGGGCCATGGTGCAAGCGCCTGATGGCGTTCGTGTCGTTCTGTCAATGGAGGGGCGATGGGGTCGATTGTCTTCGCTTCGGTGCGGATAATGCGGCTCATCCCCCTACGGAGCCCGACGCCCATGACCGCTGCCCTCCTGACCGGCATGACCACCGCCCGCCTCGACGCGATCGACCCGGCCCGGCTGCCCGCGCTGCTGCGCCGCATGCCCAAGGCCGAGCTGCACATCCACATCGAAGGCTCGCTGGAGCCGGAACTGATCTTCAGGCTCGCGCAGCGCAACGGCGTCACGCTGCCGTATCCGAGCATCGAGGCCCTGCGCGCGGCCTATGCGTTCACGGACCTGCAGAGCTTTCTCGACATCTACTACGCGGGCGCCAGCGTGCTGCTGAAGGAAGAGGACTTCTTCGACATGGCGTGGGCGTACCTCGAAAAAGCCGCTGCCGACAACGTCGTCCACACCGAAATCTTCTTCGACCCGCAGACCCACACCGCGCGTGGCGTACCGTTCGAGACGGTGATCAAGGGGCTGAACCACGCGGTCCACCGCGCCCACACGGGGCTGGGCGTGAGCGCGAAGCTGATCTTGTGTTTCCTGCGCCACCTGAGCGAGGAAGAGGCGCTTGCCACGCTGGAGGAAGCGCTGCCGTGGCGCCACCACTTCATCGGTGTGGGCCTGGACAGCAGCGAGGTCGGCCATCCGCCGAGCAAGTTCGAGCGGGTGTTCGCACGGTGCCGCGAACTCGGGCTGCACATCGTCGCCCATGCAGGAGAGGAAGGACCACCCGCCTACATCCACGAGGCGCTGGACCTGCTCAAGACCGAACGCATCGACCATGGCGTGCGCTGCCTCGAAGATGCCGGTCTGGTCGAGCGGCTGGCCGACGGGCGCATCCCGCTGACGGTGTGCCCGCTGTCGAACGTCAAGCTCTGCGTGTTCCCGACGATGGCGGACCACAACCTGCCGGCGCTGCTCGATGCCGGCCTGTGCGCAATGGTGAATTCCGACGATCCGGCCTACTTCGGTGGCTATCTGAACCAGAACTTCGTCGAACTCTTCGCGGCGCTGCCACAAATGAACGCACGCCACGCCTACCAGCTGGCGCGCAACAGCTTCGAGGCAAGCTTTGTACCGGCCGAGCAGAAGCGGGCGTGGGTGGGGCAGCTGGATGCGGTGTTCAACGGTGCGTGAGCGGCAACGGCGGAGGGCCATTGCGATCGCCGTGGCCGGTCTGTGGCTGAGCACGGCCACCGCCGTCGTCGCCGCGCCCGCCAAGCCACCGCTGGCCGTTGCCTTCGTCTACGCCACGTCGATTGGTACCGCCGGCTGGACCTACCAGCACCACATGGGCCGGCTCGGACTGGAGAAGAACCTGGGCAGCGCGGTGCAGACCCGCTTCGTCGAGAACGTCGCCGACGACGCCGAAACGGAGCGCGTGCTGCGCGAGTTGGTGGCGCAAGGCCACCGGCTCATCTTCGCCACCAGCGAGGCGCACCGGGCCGCCGTGTTGCGGGTGGCACCGGAGTTTCCGCAGGTCGCCTTCGAGTCGATGGGCGACAGCCGTGGCGCGCTGCTCCCCAACGTCAGTCCCTACAGTGTCCGCGCCGACCAAGGCCGCTACCTCGCCGGACTCGTGGCCGGCAAGATGGGCCGCACCGGGCGGGTGGGCCATGTCGCGGGTGTCCAGAACCCGGGGGCGGTGCAGGCCCTCGACGCCTTCACCCGCGGCCTGCACGCCGCGAACCCGAAGGCCCAGGTCCAGGCGGTCTGGCTCAACACCCCGTTCAACCCGGCCAAGGAGCGCGAGGCCGCCGAGCGGCTGGTCCGCGAAGGCGCCGACCTCCTCACGCAGTACCGCGGCACGTCCGCCGTCGCCGAAGTGGCCGAGGCCCACGCGGGCCAGGGCGTGCGCCTGCTCGGCGACCAGAGCGACCTGCGCCCCTTCGCGCCCACGGCCCAGCTCACCAGCAGCACGCTCCACTGGGGCGACCGCTACACGGCGGTGGCGCGGGCGGTGATCGCCGGGACGTGGAAACCGAAGCCCTTCCTCGGCGGGGTGCGTGAACGGGTGGTGCGCCTGGCGCCGTACTCGCACGAGGTGCCGCGTGACGTGCAGCGCCAGGTCAACGAGGTCGAGCGGGCGATGGCCGCCGGGCGTGGGCCTGCGCACTGAGACAATGCGCCTCTTACTGTCTGGATCTCCATGTCATTCGCTTCCCTCGGCCTGAACCCGGCGCTGCAGCGCGC
>JBEANV010000576.1:0-5612 GCA_041165285.1 Pseudomonadota bacterium
GCGGCGCCGGCATGAACTACGTCTGCTACGGCCTCGTCGCCCGCGAAGTCGAGCGCGTGGACTCGGGCTACCGCTCGATGATGAGCGTACAGTCCTCGCTGGTCATGGTGCCGATCAACGAGTTCGGCAACGAGGCGACGAAGCGGAAGTACCTGCCCAAGCTCGCCACCGGCGAGTCGATCGGCTGCTTCGGGCTGACCGAGCCGGACCACGGCTCCGACCCCGGCAGCATGGTGACCCGCGCCCGCAAGGTCGACGGCGGCTACGCGCTGACTGGCTCGAAGATGTGGATCACCAACTCGCCGATCGCCGATGTGTTCGTGGTCTGGGCCAAGGACGACGAGGGCCAGATCCGCGGCTTCGTGCTGGAAAAGGGCTGGAAGGGCCTGAGCGCACCGGCCATCCACAGCAAGGTGGGCCTGCGCGCGTCGATCACCGGCGAGATCGTGATGGACAGCGTGTTCTGCCCGGAGGAAAACGCCTTTCCCGACGTGCGCGGCCTGAAGGGCCCGTTCACCTGCCTGAACAGCGCCCGCTACGGCATCGCCTGGGGCGCGCTGGGGGCGGCGGAGTTCTGTTTCGAGACGGCGCGCCAGTACACGATGGACCGCAAGCAGTTCGGCAAGCCGCTCGCCGCCAACCAGCTCGTTCAGAAGAAGCTGGCGGACATGCTGACCGAGATCGCGCTGGGCCTGCAGGGCTGTCTGCGCCTGGGCCGGATGAAGGACGAGGGCACGGCGGCGATCGACCTGACCTCGATCATGAAGCGCAACTCCTGCGGCAAGTCGCTCGACATCGCCCGCACCGCGCGCGACATGCTCGGCGGCAATGGCATCTCGGACGAGTTCGGCGTGGCGCGCCACCTCGTCAACCTCGAAGTCGTCAACACCTACGAGGGCACGCACGACATCCACGCGCTGATCCTCGGCCGCGCGATCACCGGCATCCCGGCGTTCTGAGCGGAGCGCGCCGATGACCCCGACCGCGCTGAATGGCCTGAAGGTGCTGGACCTGTCCCGCGTGCTCGCCGGGCCGTGGGCCTCGCAGATGCTGGCGGACCTGGGCGCGGACGTCGTCAAGGTCGAGCGCCCCGGCAGCGGCGATGACACGCGCACCTGGGGGCCGCCGTGGTTGAAGGACACCGACGGGAACGACACGGCCGACGCCGCCTACTTCTTCTGCACCAACCGCAACAAGCGCTCGGTTGCCATCGACATGGCCACGCCGGACGGACAGGCGCTGTTGCGGCGGCTGGCTGCCGAGGCGGATGTCGTGCTGGAGAACTTCAAGGTCGGTGGGCTGAAGCCATACGGGCTGGACCACGAGACCTTGTGCGCGCGCCACCCGCGGCTGATCTACTGCTCGATCACCGGCTTCGGCCAGACCGGGCCGTACGCGCCGCGTGCCGGCTACGACTTCCTGATCCAGGGCATGGGTGGGCTGATGAGCGTGACCGGCCGCAGTGACGCCGAGGAGGACGCAGGGCCGCAGAAGGTGGGCGTCGCGCTGACCGACGTGATGACCGGGCTGCACGCGGCCATCGGCATCCTCGCTGCGCTGCAGCACCGCGAGCGCACGGGCGAGGGCCAGCACATCGACCTGGCGCTGCTCGACGTGCAGGTCGCCGCACTCGCCAACCAGGCTGGCAACTACCTGATCAGCGGCCAGGTGCCGGGCCGCATGGGCAATGCGCACCCGAACATCGTCCCGTACCAGGATTTCCCGACCGCGGACGGCGACATGTTGCTGGCGATCGGCAACGACGGGCAGTTCGCGCGCTTCTGCGCGCTGGCGGGGCACGCGGAGTGGGCGGGCGACGAGCGCTTCGCCACCAACGCGGCGCGGGTGGCCAACCGCACGGTGCTGATCCCGCTGCTGCGCCAGACCACGGTGATGCGCACCACGCAGGCGTGGGTCGCGGCGCTGGAGTCGCATGCCGTGCCGTGCGGGCCGATCAACCGGCTTGATGCGGTGTTCGCCGATCCGCAGGTGGTGGCACGCGGGTTGTGTGTCGCGCTGCCGCACCCGCAGGCCGGAACGGTGCCGGGCGTGGCCAATCCGGTCCGGCTCTCGGCGACGCCGGTGGTGTACCGCTCGGCACCACCGTTGCTGGGCCAGCACACCGACGAGGTGCTGGCCGACTGGCTGGGGCCTGTGGGGCCTGCGGGACCGTAGCCGGTACCGGATCTGAACAAGGCAGGATCCGGCCGCCTTATCGCAGTGCTGTGGTCATGGCCGGGTGCATAGGATCGTGGCAACTCAGCTTGCCTGTCCGACGCCGCCATGATCAACCTCCACACCGGCCAAAAGCCGACATCGCGCACCGTGGCCCGCTGGCGCCCGCTGGGGTTGGTGCTGGCAAGTGTTCTGACGCCGTCCGCCCAGGCGGCCAATGACCTGATCGCGCTCAGCCTGGAGCAGCTGCTCGACGTCACCATCACCGGGGCGTCCAAGTACGCCCAGAAGCAGAACGAGGTGCCTGCCGCGGTCAGCGTGATCACCCGCCAGGAGATCAAGGCCTTCGGCTGGCGCACCCTCGATGACGCGCTGGGCAGCCTGCCCGGTGTCCACACGACCTATGACCGCCAGTACAGCTACGTTGGCATGCGCGGCTTCGGGCTGCCGGGGGACTACAACACCCGTTTGCTGGTCACGGTCAACGGCAACCGGCTGAACGACGTGGTCTACGACCAGGCCTATGTCGGGCGGGACTTCCCGATCGATCTGGACCTGATCGACCGCATCGAGTTCCTGCCCGGTCCGGGGGGCGCGGTCTACGGCCAGAACGCGATGTTCGGTGTGGTCAATGTGGTCACCCGCAGCGGTGCGGACCTCGGGGGAGCCGAGCTGGCCGTGGCGCGCCAGTCGCCACAAGCCTTGCAGGAGGGTCGGCTCAGCTGGGGCCGGCAACTCGACAACGGGGTGGACGTGCTGATCTCGGGCTCTGGCCTGCGTGCGCGTGGCGAGGACCGTTACCACGACTTTGGCGCGGCCGGGGTGGCCGGCGTGGCCGCCGGACTCGACGGCGAGCGCGACCGCGAATTTTTCGTCCGCCTCGCGCGCGGCCCCTGGGCCTTCGACGTGGTGCACGGCAGCCACCGCAAGGACAACCCCACCGGAGCTTTCCAGTCCGACCCGCTCGTTCCTGGGCAGTACCAGGCCGACGGATTCGGCCTGGCACACCTGCAGTACAACGATCGTTTCGCCGATGGCAAGCTGCAGGTGCTGGGGCGGTTGTTCGCGGGTGAACAACGCTACCGGGGCATGTTCAGCTACGGCACGATGTTCTACGAACCCAGCTCCAGCAGCTGGCGAGGGGCCGAGCTGCGCCTGCTGTCCGACGCCGTGGCGGGGCACCGGCTGATGGCGGGGCTGGAGGGCCAGGACAACATCCGCATCACGCAGATCGTGAAGGATCTGGCCAATCCAGCCGGGGATCTCCGCATCGACAGTCCCGGCTACCGTGTCGGCCTGTACGGACAGGACGAATGGCACGTCACCGACACCCTGGTGACCACGCTCGGGATGCGGGTGGACCGCAACGACCGCACGGGCACCAAGTTCAGCCCGCGTGCCGCCGCCGTGTGGCAGGCGACCTCCGAGACCACGGTCAAGGCACTCTATGGACGCGCCCACCGCGCCCCGAATGCCTATGAACGCGATTTCAATGACGGTGTGGCCCAGGTGTCCAATCTGGCCTTGCGCGGTGAACGCATCGACACCCTGGAATTTGTCACCGATCACCGGATCGCCCAGGATCTGACTGTGCGCGGCACGATTTACCGCTGGACCATGCACGATCTGGTGGTCCAGGGGACCGATGCAGTCAGTGGATTGCAGCAGTACCAGTCGGGCGAGGCGGTCCATGCCCGCGGTCTGGAGTTGTCGGCCGACAAGACCTGGGCGGCCGGGGCGCGGCTGCGGGGCAGTGTGTCGGCGCAGAACGTGGCCTACGCGAGCGGGCGGGAGTTGCTCAATGCGCCCCAGGTGCTCGGGAAGATCAATCTCTCGGCGCCACTGCCGTGGGCGGGGCTGCGTGCCGGTGTCGAATGGCGCGCCGAGGGGCAGCGCCTGAGCGCCGACGGCAGCCGGCTCGGTGGCTACGCGGTGACGAGCCTGCAACTGAGCACCGAAGCCCTGGCGCCGGGGCTGGAGCTGTCACTGGGCGTGCGCAACCTGTTCAGCAAGGCCTATGCGCACCCTGGCGCCGACAGCAACTGGCAGAACGCGATCGACCAGGACGGCCGCAGCGTGCGGGTCAAGCTTGCCTACCGGTATTGATCCTGCATGAACTGGCTTGGGTACTGCCGCACGGGTGCGCTGGTGCTGGTGCTGAGCCATTCCGGTGTGGTGTATCCATGCACGCTGGAACAGTTGCTGGCCTTGCCGTTCGAGCAGTTGCTGCAACTGTCGGTCGTGCCGCACCGTGCCGTGCCGGTGGACCGGGGCGGGCGGTGATGCACGCGCTGCCGTCTCTGCTGTGGGCCGCTGTCGCGGGGTGCCTGCTGTTGCTTGCCCCCTTTGCAAGGGCCGATGACTTTCCCGAATACCGCCTCAAGGTGGCTTTTCTGTACAACTTCGCCGTGTTCACCGAGTGGCCTGCCGAGGTTGGCTCCACGCTCCAGCTCTGTCTCCAGGGGACGGATCTGTTCGGGCGTGACCTCGACGCGCTGCAAGGCAAGCCTGTGGGCGCCCGCAGCATCCAGGTACAGCGCAAGACGGGCAATGAATCCCTGAAGGGGTGTCACATCGTCTTCATCGCCGCCTCGGCGCTGGACCGCCTGCCGCGGGTGCTCGACGAGGTGCGCGGCCTCCCGATCCTGCTGGTGGCGGACAGTCCGGGGGCGGTGGGGCACGGCGTCATGCTGAACCTGTCGGTGGCGCAGAACAACAAGATCACCTTCGAGGCCAATCTGCCAGCGGCCCGCGCAGCCCGCCTGCAGCTCAGCTCCAAGCTGCTGCGTCTGGCCACGGAGGTGATCCAGTGATCACGCTGAACCAGCGTCTGCGCGGCATCAACCGCATGGCCCTCACGGTGGCCTTGTCCATCGTCGGGGGCATCATCATCCTGAGCAGTTTTGCACTCGGACTGCTGGACCTGACCGACACCGGCCGGGTGCAGGCCAAGGTGCTGGTGGAAAACGCCGCGGCGTCGATGATGTTCCACGACGCCAAGTCGGCGCGCGAGGTGCTGCAGTCGCTGCGCAACTCGCCGGACGTGCTCGGTGCCATCCTGCACACCCCCGATGGACAGGAGTTCGCCCGCTACCAGCGCGACCCGGCTGCGATGCCCGCGCTCCCGGATGCACACCGGCACGCGCCGCAATCGGTCAAGTTCCTGTCCGATCGCCTGGTGTTGAGCCAGCCGGTGCTGTTCGAGCAGACCGCGTCGGGTTACCTCGACCTGGAGGTCGGGCTGGCCGGCCTGTATCGGCGCACGGCCGCGCAGGTGCTGCTCACGCTCGGGGCCGCGGCGCTGGCGCTGGCGGCCAGCCGGTGGCTGCTGCGCCATCTGAATGCGTCCGTGCTGGAGCCGCTGGACGGTCTGAACACGCTGATGGAGCGGGTGTCCGACGAGGCCGATTACCGCCTGCGTGCCCGGGGCAGCGACA
>JBEANV010000577.1:0-3446 GCA_041165285.1 Pseudomonadota bacterium
CCTTGAGGATGCTGGGCAGGCCGAGCTTGTCGATGCTGGGCAGCTCCTTCGGAATGGTCCGCAGCACCATCCCCACCTGCCCCTGCTGCACGAAGGCGTTGACGCGGAAGCGCCCGATGCCCTGCGGCGAGATCGCGAAGTTGCACTCCTTGGTGCGCTCGAACTCGGCCGACTGCTTGTCGTTCATGACCGAGCGCGCCAGCGCCATCGTGTGCTGGCTGGAGAGCGGCTGTGGCGAGACCTTGACGACCTTGCCATCCACCTTGACGGCTGGCGGGAAGTCGCAGGTGAGAAACAGGTCGGAGCCACCGCGCGAGACCAGCAGGCGCAGCAGATCGTTGATGAATTTGGAGGCCTGGTCGCGTTCCATGGTGGGGTTCGTCGGGGGTGGAACGGCCTCAGCCGGGGAAGTTCTCGGGCGAGCGGGCCTTGGCGCGGGCTTCGGCCGGCGTGATCTGGCTGCGGCGCACGAGGTCGGCGAGGTTCTGGTCGAGCGTCTGCATGCCCTGGCCTTGCCCGGTCTGGATGACGGAATACATCTGTGCGACCTTGGCCTCGCGGATCAGGTTGCGGATGGCGGGGGTGCCCAGCATGATCTCGTGCGCGGCGACCCGGCCGGTGCCGTCGCGGTTCTTGCACAGCGTCTGCGAGATCACCGCCATCAGTGACTCCGACAGCATCGCGCGGACCATGTCCTTCTCGTCGCCGGGGAACACGTCGATGATCCGGTCGATGGTCTTGGCCGCGCTCGACGTGTGCAGCGTGCCGAAGACCAGGTGGCCGGTCTCGGCGGCAGTCAGCGCCAGCCGGATCGTCTCCAGGTCACGCAGCTCGCCCACCAGGATCGCGTCCGGATCCTCCCGCAACGCCGAGCGCAGCGCGTTGGCAAACGAATGGGTCTGCGTGAACACCTCGCGCTGGTTGACCAGGCATTTCTTGGATTCGTGGACAAATTCGATCGGATCCTCGACCGTCAGAATATGGCCATATTCCGACTCGTTGAGGTGATTCACCATCGCGGCCAGCGTCGTGGACTTGCCGGAACCCGTTGGCCCGGTCACCAGCACCAGGCCGCGGGGTTTCAGCGCGAGTTCGCCAAACACCTTGGGTGCATTGAGGTCTTCGAGCGTCAGGATCTTGCTGGGAATGGTGCGGAACACGGCGCCCGCGCCGCGGTTCTGGTTGAAAGCATTGACCCGGAACCGGGAAAGTCCTTGAATCTCAAAGGAAAAATCGCACTCCAGCGTCTCCTCGAAGCTTTTGCGCTGCGAGTCGTTCATCACGTCGTAGACCATCTCGTGGATGCGCTTGTGGGGCAGCGGATCGACATTGAGGCGGCGCACGTCGCCGTGAACACGGATCATGGGTGGCATGCCAGCCGACAGATGCAGATCTGACGCTTTGTTACGCACCGCAAACGTCAGCAGCTGTGTGATATCCATGCATTTGCTCCTCGGACCAGGCGGCCAGTTTGCCGACTTTTCCGAAGGGAAAAGTGACGAAAAATGAAAACTTCGATCCGGATGATTATGACGACCATCGCGCGCAACGTACAAGCCACACAAGCGCGGCTAAATCAGGCTTGTTTCACGGCAGGGCGCCACCCTGAAACAGTACACCTGCTGGCGGTGAGCAAGTTGCAGCCCGCCGATGCAATGCGCCAGGCCCACGCCGCCGGACTCCGCGCCTTCGGTGAAAACTACGTGCAGGAAGGCCTCGACAAAATCGCGGCCCTGGCCGATTTGCGCCCAGTGCTCGCCTGGCACCTGATCGGGCCGCTGCAGAGCAACAAGACCCGCGCGGTCGCCGAAGCCTTCGACTGGGTCCACAGCGTCGATCGCCTGAAGACGGCCCAGCGCCTGAGCAAGCAGCGCCCCGACCACCTGCCGGCGCTGAACGTGTGTCTGCAAGTCAACGTCAGCGGCGAGGACAGCAAGAGCGGGATCGCACCTGCGGATGTTCTGGCGCTGGCCCGTGCCATCGCGGCGCTGCCGAGGCTCAAGCTGCGCGGGTTGATGTCGATCCCCGCACCGGCCGACACGCTCGGTGCCCAGCGCGCGCCACACCGCGCCTTGCGTCTTCTGTTCGACCAGCTCAACGCCGAGGGGCTGGCGCTGGACACGCTGTCGATGGGCATGAGCGCGGACCTGGAGGCGGCGGTACACGAAGGGGCAACGGTGGTGCGCATCGGCACAGCGATTTTTGGCGCACGGGAGGCGTGAGTGGCCTGCACAGCCCTTGAACTTGGCGTGAACAACCGCACGTTCAACAGGTGGCAGGGCGCCGCCTTGCCCACCGCAAAGGAAGGCTGACCATGATCAAGATCGATGAACTCCGCGAGGGCTTCGGCACGTTCTGGGGCTCGGTGTCCGAGGGCTGGGACCGGCTGCGCCACACCGCGGCAGGCGCACTGACCCGGTTCAGGCCCGGCGAGCAGACCGCCCTGCCCGAGCGCGCCCAGATCGATGACCCGCTGCACTTCCCCGGCCAGTCGTGGGCCATGCTCGGCGGCGACGTGTTCGAGGACGAGCAGCGGCTGGTCGTGCGCATCGAGGCGCCGGGGATGGAGAAAGACAACTTCACCATCGAGATCAGCGGCGACACGCTGGTGGTGCGCGGCGAAAAACGCTTCGAGCGCGAGGCGACCGAGGGCCGCTGGCGCGTGCTGCAGTGCGCCTACGGCACGTTCCAGCGCACGGTGCCGCTGCCGGCGTCCGTGCGCGGTGACGAGGCGAAGGCCGCCTACCGCAACGGCGTGCTGAAGGTCGAGCTGCCGAAGGTGCAGCCGAGCAAGCCGACGTCGGTGAACATCAAGGTGGACTGAATTCCACCCCAGACTGCCGATGGACCGGCACGTTGAACGGTGTGATCACCTCGACGTTCGAGCAGGTCGGCATCGGCAGGACGTGCGCGACACCGTGCGCCTGCATCACCCACCGGCAGGCCAGGTGCAGGTCGTGGTGCAGGTTGTGGTGCAGCACGGCCGACAGGCGCCCTGCCTGCAGCAGCGCGAGATTGTCGTCATCCAGGTCATGGCCGATGAACACCTGGCAGGACCGCCCGGCCGCATCGAACGCCGCCAGGATCGCCGCGTTGGCCCCGCCGACCGAATACACCGCCGTGATGGTCGGGCAGCGCACCAGCAGTTGGCCGACCGCCTCCCGCGTCGGCGCGTGCAGCCCGTGCCCGGTGTCCATCACGTGGACACGGCTGGCGGGACGGGTCCGGCCGAGTGCCTGCACGAAGGCGTCGATGCGCTCGCCCTCGCCCTGGAAATGCGGGCCGCTGGACGAGACCAGCACGTCGGTCGGCACACCCTCCAGCGCTGACGGCCCAAGCCACTGGTCCGTCAGATAGGCCGCCGTCTGGCCGGCGCGGTGGTTGTCCAGGCCGACATAGGCCCGCCGCGGCGCCTGGCGCAGATCGGTCACGAGCGTGACCACCGG
>JBEANV010000578.1:0-4751 GCA_041165285.1 Pseudomonadota bacterium
CAGTCTTGTCGCCCAGACCGCGCTCGACGTTGCGGTCGAGGCAGTTGTAGGAGGCATTCAGCGTGCCGTCGGCGAACCACTGGAAGAACGGGGCATTCGATTCGTCGAGTGCCGTCGTGAACGGGGTCTTCCAGCTGATCAGCTCGCGGGCCAGGTCGGCCCAGTAACCTTCGTAGTCGACTTCGGCCTTGGCACACAGCGCCTCGTAGGCAGCCATGCCGGAGACGGCGGCATTCGCGACGAAGGCGTCGGATGGCAGATAAATCTTGGATTCTGAGGTGGTTTCGGCTTGGGTCACGCTTGTCTCCTGCGGTGGAAAAGTGCTGCCCCCCACATTAGGGAGAGGCTCTTACGAACCCCTTACTTCGCAAATTTCATTCCCGTGGGGGCTGGATCGAGATCAAGAAATCGCGCGCCATCCTGACACGGTCACCCCACTAGAATCCGCTGGTTTTCCCGTGTTTTCACCCGCTTTCCCAGCAGCTGCTGTTCCGTTCCGGACCCACACCCTGACAAGCCCATGGCACAAACTCCCGCACCACTGACCGCACCCACTTCACCGCTGTCCAGGCTCATCTTTGCCAGCCGCTGGCTGCAGCTGCCGCTGTACCTGGGGTTGATCCTGGCGCAGGCGGTCTACGTGCTGCAGTTCTGGAAGGAACTGGTCCACCTGATCGAGGCCGCGCTGGGCGACCAGCATGCACTGCAGATCCTCGTGCAGAGCATCGGCTACAAGAGCACGATGCCGCTGGAGGGGCTCAACGAGACGGTGCTGATGCTCGTCGTGCTGGGCCTGATCGACGTGGTGATGATCTCGAACCTGCTGATCATGGTGATCGTGGGCGGTTACGAGACCTTCGTGTCACGGCTGAATCTGGAGGGACATCCGGACCAGCCCGAGTGGCTGAGCCACGTCAACGCCTCGGTGCTGAAGGTCAAGCTGGGCACCGCCATCATCGGCATCAGCTCGATCCACCTGCTCAAGACCTTCATCAACGCCGAGAACTACAGCGAGAAGACGCTGATGTGGCAGACGATCATCCACATCGCCTTCCTCGCCTCGGCCATCGCCATCGCCTGGGCGGACCGCATCATGCATCCGCCCGGCGCAGCAGCCCCCGGCGACCACTGACCCGGCTCAGGGCGTCCGGGCGTCCGGCGCCGGGCAGGCGGCAGTGGAAACGCCGGACAGCACCGGCTTGAGCAGCGGCGCCATGTTCTTCAGGATCTGCGTCGGCAAGGCACTGGTGAACTTGTAGCCACCCGCTTCAGGGCCAAGCACGAAGGCGGTGAGCGTGCCGAAGTGGCGCGGCCCCAGGTAGAACACGAAGGTCGCGGTGCGGCTGGTGACCTTGGACGCCAGCAGGCCGCCGCCGCGGGTATAGGTATTCAGCCGGTTGTCGCCGGTGCCGGTCTTGCCCCCGATGACCATCGGGGCTTGGCCTGGTTCGTCGAGCGTGCCCTTGATGCGCCGCGCCGTGCCATCGCTCACCACCAGCGCCAGCGCCTTGCGCACCGTCGCGGCGACCTCGGGCGCCAGCACCTGGTCGCCTAGCGACGGCTTCTTCTGCAGCACCACCTCATAAGGTGAACCCGCCGCGAAGTGAAGGCTGTCCAGCATCGTGGCCGGCAGACGCCGCCCCTCGTTGACGAGGATGCCCATCAGCTCTGCCAGTGCGGCAGGCCGGTCGCCCGAGCTGCCGATCGCCGTGGCATAGGACGGCACCAGCGTCTCGAACGGAAACCCCACCTGCTTCCACTGCGCATGGATCTTGGCGAAGGCCTCGACCTCCAGCAACTGCACGATGCGGCTGTTCTGGCCCCGGCGCGCCTTGTTGCGCAGCAGCCAGTTGTAGGACTGCTCGCGCTCGACGGCCCCGGCGTCGAGCACCTGCTCCAGCGTCGCCTGGGGGTTCTGGCGCAGATAGTCCGCCACCCACAGCTCCAGCGGATGCAGCCGCGCGAGGTACCCGCGGTCCGCCAGCGAGTAGTTGCCCGGCGCATGCCGGTCGTAGAGTTTGCGCAGGTAGTCCTGCGGCAGCGGCGTGCCGGGCAGTTGCCGGACGATGTAGGCGCTGAAGTCCTCGAACGTGCCCTCCGGGTTCACGGAGCGGTAGATCACCGCCAGCCGCGGCGCCGTCCTGGACACCATCGCCGCCATGTTCTCCAGCACGATCCCGACCGGTTTGTCGTGGTGGCGCTGGTAGAACTTGCGCATGAACTGGCGCCCTTCCTTGTTGATGAAGAGCTTGAGCAGTTCCAGGCGGCGCGGGTGGTCCTCGTCTTCGAGGATGTCGGCGGCCGGATTCGAGGCGTTGTAGAGGTGGTGGTAGACCAGATCGCGCATCAGCCGGATGAAGGGCAGATTGAGCGAATCGCGCAAGGCTTCGTAGAGCGTGGGCATGCGCCCGTTGTCGGCGTTGTGGAAGTTGGCGAAGACATGGGCGCCGCCGCCGGTGAAGAAGGTCTCGCCGGGGCTGGCCGAATACGTGCGCAGCATCGCGCCTTCGAGCATCGCGGCCAGAGAGTGGTCCTTGGCCGTTTTCAGCCAGTCCACCGCCCAGCGGGACAGGCGGTCCTTGGGGCCGACCTCGACCGCGGCCAGCGCCTTCGGGCTGAGCGCGGCGTAGTCCTGGTGCAGCTTGGCGATGAGTTCCAGATAGGTCACCAGCGTGCGCAGCTTGGCGGTGGAGCCGAGTTCAAGCTTGGCGCTGCCGTTGATGTCGAAGGGCTGGTCGAGGTTGTCGGTCTGCACGCGCACCCGGTTCGCGCCCTCGCCGCGCTCGTACAGCGTGAAGCTGTAGAGCAGCTTGGACGGATCGCCCTTCTCCAGCAGCTGGAAACCGAGCAGGCCAGCGTCCTTGGCCACTTGCGGATCGCGCAGGCGGTTGAGGAGGTTGGTGACCTCGCGCTCCAGGCGCCCATCGAGGTGGCTGGTGGCGCTCAGATCGAAGCGGTCCAGTTCGTACAGACGCGGCGTGTTCAGCATCGACGACAGCTGCACCCGCAGCAGCGTGGACGCGTTGCGCTCACCGAACTCGATGCCAGCGGCCGGACCGGTGTAAGCGGCGCGCACGTCCAGCGGCGCGGCCAGTGCGGCATCCCGCAGCGCCAGACCGATGACGCCTTCCTGCGCCAGCAGGCGGATGTAGCTGGCGGTCATGTTCAGCAACTGGGCGTGGCCAGGGCCGAAGTAGTGGGCCGGGCGACGCTGCGCGATCATCAGGCTGAGCACCTGCCGGAAGGCCAGGCCACGCGCTGACAAACCGGATTCCTGCTCACCCGGCTCGCGCAGGCGCCGGTTGGCCGCCGCGACATCGACGCCATACCACGCCGCCAGCCCGTCGTTGACACCGTGTACCTCGCCCCAGCCTTTCTGGGCACCGAGTGGCAGGCTGTTGAGATAGTCCTGCAGGATGCGGCGGCGGGCAGCCACGGTCTCCTCGCCATCCCGGTAGGCGCGCACCGAGGCCGACACCATCTGGAGGTACTTGTCCTTGGCCGACGCCGTGCGGCCGTCGGGCGAGTGGCGGAATTTTTCGGTCTGGGTGGCCAGCGTGCTGCCACCCGCGGCAGCGTGGTCCTCATGCGCCACGGCGACGGCCTGGTCCAGCACGGCCTTGCCAAGCCGGGTCCATTCGATGGCCGGGTTGTGGCGCGGCTCGCTGGTGTCGAGCACCTCGCGGTTCTCGATGAATCCGAGCGTCTGCGCCACCAGCGCCGGCATGTCCTGCTCGCGCTCGTAGGTGTAAAGCGGAAAACGCGAGCGGAACAGCGGCTCGCCGCGGCAGTCCTTCAGCGTCAGCCCGCTTTGCACTTTCTCCGGGTACGGCGGGAAGAACCCCCGGGCCATGAAGTCCTGCAGCGCCGCAGATTGCTGTGCCTGCGAAACCACCTGGTAGCCACGGCCGGACAGGCTGGTCAGGAAGTCGGGCAGGTGCGTGTAGCCCATGCGCTCGTCACTGGGGCCTGCCTTGGGGTAGCGGCTGCCGGTGGCGGGTTGTGGTGTCAGCGCGTAGCCCAACTTGGCCGCCCAATCGGCAAAGAAGCGGGCCTGCAGCGCCGACGACCGCATCTCGACATGGGCCAGGTACGACACGCCCGCCACCACAGCCAGACCGGTGGACCATTTGGCCAGCGCCATGGGCCAGCGGCGACGCGGCGATGCAGGGGGCGGCGGCTCGGTGGGGGGAGGTGGTGTGCCGCCGGCCTCACCGTGGAAGGTCATCGGGACGGTATCTGACGCATCGGCGCCAGCGGCGGAAGCCGCGGAAGTGGAGGTCGCGCCGAGGGCGCTTGCAGCCGACGGTCGGTTCCCGGTGTCGCCTGGAGTCATGGGCAGCACGTACCTGAGTGTTCTTGTGGATCTCCCGGGGCAAGCACCCGGACTGCGTTGTCCCGTCGCCTGACGAGACCTTTTGGAAGCTTATCGTATCGACCAGAGCCCCCTGAAACTGAAAAGCCGGTGAATGCCGACTCTTGAAACGATTGCACCGCACCTGTTGCCGCCAACCTGCGGTGACACCCCCTTGAGTAAACTCCCAGCAAGTCGACAAGTGCAGCATCGCAAATTCGCTTGCGCCTGAGCATTTCAAGTTCCCGTTCAATCCGCCCGCCGGGCGATCCGTCGAGAGACCCGTCATGACCACCATCCGCCAAGCCGATCTGGTTGAAAGCGTCGCCGCCGCGCTGCAATACGTCAGCTACTACCACCCGGCCGACTACATCGCCCACCTCGCCCGCGCCTACGA
>JBEANV010000579.1:0-2951 GCA_041165285.1 Pseudomonadota bacterium
CGCAGGATCCGGGCCGCCAGCGTGCGCTGGTCGTGCCCGACAAGATCGAGCGCGTGCGCCGGTTCCACGAGAACACGCTGCACGCGCTGAAGGAGCTGGTCCAGGCCGCCGGGCTGCGCCATCCCGGCGAAATCACCGCTGGCCACATCGTGCGCCGCGTCAGCAACGACCAGGTGCGGCTGCTGCGCAACCAGCTTTGTTATGTCGAGCCGGGCGAACTGCTCGCGGCCGAGCGCGGCGAGCGCGACTGGCCGCACAACGTCTACCAGGTCTACTGGCCGCTGGCGCAGGCCGACCGCTTCCAGCCCACCGACCCGAGCGACAACGCACTGACCGTGCGCGAGTGCGCGACCTGATCGCTGCTCGGATCAGCGCCGCGCCGGATCGGCGCTGCCCAGCCAGCGGTCCCACCAGGTGAAGTACAGGCCGTAGTTCTCCCGGCCGGTGGCGTGGTGGTGGGCGTGCAGGGTCGAGGTGTTGATCCAGCGGCCGACCGGGTGGCGGTGCCAGTCGGCGGGGTAGAACTCGCGGCCGCAGTGGCCGTAGACGTTGATCAGCGTCGAGACCGTCTGGAAAGCCAGCAGCGCGAGCGGGTGCAGCGGCAGCACAAACAGGATCGCCACCACCATCAGCGCCTCCGCCACGGCCTCCGACGGGTGAAAGCTGTAGGCCGCGAACGCCGTCGGCCGCACCGAGCGGTGGTGCGTCAGGTGCATGTGCCGGTATAGCGCGCGGCTGTGCATCAGCCGGTGCAGCGCGTAGAACAGCGCGTCGTGCAGCACCAGTGCCAGCACCACGCTCAGCGTGAACCAGCCAGTCGGCGCCGCGTTGAGGCGCCAATAGATCTGCGAGTGCTTGATCAGCCCGGTGCCGAACAGTGCCGCGTTGACCAGCCCGAACACCAGCACCGTGCCCACCGCGCGGCCCAGCTCGCGCCGCAGGTGGACCGCCCGGTCATCGCCGGCCGGAAACGCCGCGTCCACTGGCCGCCCCCAGCCGCGCCGCGCCATGCCGTAGAGCGCCAGCGCCATCACCAGATAGCGTGCGCCGTAGAGCAGCGCGCCGTAGACGAACGGGGCGAGGACCGGGCCGGGGAACAGGGTGTGGAGCAGGGGCTGTGTGGGCATGGGCAGGAGCATGCCACGGGGCAACTCTGCTCTACTCGGTGGATGTACGAGACCAAATCCCAACGTCCGCTGCCCCGGGCCAGCTTCGCCCGCCGGCTGGCGCTGCACCTGCTGCTCGCGGCCGGCCTGCTGGCGGTGTCGCTGGCAGTCGGCATGCTGGGCTACATGGTGTTCGAGCACCTGTCGCCGATCGATGCGTTCCTCAACGCCGCGATGCTGCTCGGCGGCATGGGGCCGGTCAATGTGCCGACGACGCCTGCGGGCAAGCTCTTCGCCGGCTGCTACGCGCTCTATGCCGGGCTGGTGTTCGTGGTCACCGCGGCGCTGATCCTGACGCCGGTGGTGCATCGGGTGTTGCACACGTTCCATGCGGATGAGCGGTTGTGACCGGCGTACCAGTCCCTGCTGATCGGCTTTGCGGACCAGAGCGCGGTGGTGTTGCCGGTGAAGAACTATCCCGAGCTGTCGGCGCTGGGCGTGGCCGAGCTGGAGGGGCTGGCGATCGGCTATGGCGGCACGGCGCTCGGGATCTGCACGTCTCGATCGCGGGGCTGGTGTCGGCCAGCCAGCCGCTGATGGACCTGGCGGCGACGGTGATTGCCGTGCGCAACGGCAGCCGGCGCACCGAGGCCAAGGCGCAGGCTTCGCGGGAGAACGGGCACAAGGGCGGACGGCCGCGCAAGGCCGAGGCGATCTGATGCGCTGTCAGCGCCTGAGGGCTGTCCCCCCGCCCGCTCAAGCCTTGTGCTGCTGCGAGCGAATCATGGCCTCGCGCAGGATCGCATTCATGCGGGTCTGGTAGCCCTTGCCCTGGCTCTTGAGCCACAGCAGCACGTCCGAATCGATCCGCACCGAGGCATGGGTCTTCACCGGCTTGAAGAACGGATTCGGGACGGCCCGTGCCCAGAAGGTTTCATCCAGCGGCGCAATGTCGCTGTAGTCGATCTCGCTGTCCGGCCGCTCTGCCAACGCCTTGAGTTCCGCCTTGCGTTCCTCGGTCATCTGCGGCAGTTCGCCTTGCTTGTACCTGACCGTGCTCATAACGCCTCCGTTCCTTTCGGTCCACGCGGCGGGCACTGATGATCCGAACGACCTCGATGCCCTCGTCTTCAAAGCGCACCGTGTGCGCCACCAACAGCAGCAGGCAACCGCCGACCATGCCGATGGTCTGCCAACGCTGTTCGTTGTGCTCGATGCGGTCTTGTTCCGATACGGCAAACGGGTCGTCGAAGACCGCTGCGGCTTCCTGGAACCGGATGCCGTGCTTGCGGAAGTTGAGGTCCGCCTTCTGATCGTCCCACTCGAAATATCGTTCCATGCGGCCTCATGGTAGCGTATTTTTGTATATACAAAACAGCACTACAAACTGTAGGTTGACTTGAATGCAGCGCCTGCTTATCGCCTGAGCACGGATTTGAGCGCCACCCCCGTGTGACTCTTGCTCTTCACCACAGCCTCAGGCGTCCCGGTGACCACAACCTGCCCCCCGCCTGAGCCCCCCTCCGGCCCCAGGTCGATCACCCAATCCGCCTCCGCAATCACATCCAGGTCATGCTCAATGACCACCACACTGTGCCCCGCATCCACCAGCCGATGCAGCACCCGAATCAGCTTCTCCACATCCGCCATGTGCAGCCCGACGGTCGGCTCGTCGAGCACATAGAGCGTGTGCGGCGCCCGCTGTCCCCGCCGGGTCACGTCGTCGCGGACCTTGCTCAGCTCGGTGACGAGCTTGATGCGCTGGGCCTCGCCGCCGGAGAGGGTGGGTGAGGGCTGGCCGAGGGTGAGGTAGCCCAGGCCGACGTCCTGGAGCAACTGCAGCGG
>JBEANV010000580.1:0-4894 GCA_041165285.1 Pseudomonadota bacterium
GCCGGCCGCCTCGATCGCCTCGACCAGATCGAGTACGCGGTCGAGCGCGTCGAGGTAGGGGCTGACCTCGGTGATCTGCGAGCCGATGTGGCAGTCGATGCCGTGGACCGCAATGCCGGGCAGGCGGGCGGCGTGCTGGTAGACGGCCAGCGCGTGTTCGTGCGAGATGCCGAACTTGTTGCCTTTCAGCCCGGTGGAAATGTAAGGATGTGTCTTGGCGTCCACGTCCGGGTTCACGCGCAGGCTGATCGGCGCGGTCTCGCCCATCGCGGTGGCGACTTCGGACAGCACATCGAGTTCGGCCTCGCTCTCGACGTTGAAGCAGCGCACGCCCGCCTCCAGCGCCAGCCGCATCTCTGCACGGGTCTTGCCGACGCCGGAGAACACGGTCTTGTCAGCCGAGCCCCCCGCAGCCAGCACGCGCTGCAGCTCGCCCGCGGACACGATGTCGAAGCCGCAGCCGGCCTCGGCGAAGGTCTGCAGCACGGCGAGGCTGGAGTTGGCCTTCATCGCGTAGCAGACCAGATGGGGGCGGCCGGCGAGTGCCTGGTGGTAGGCGGCAACGGCCGAGCGCATCGCCTTGCGCGAGTAGACGTACAGCGGGGTGGCGTAGTCACGCGCCAGTCCGGTCAGCGCATGGCCTTCAAGGGTGAGGGTGCCTGCGGTGTCGCGGGCGAGGAAGGGGGAGCCGGGCAGGTTCATCGTGCAGGTGCGGATGCAGGTGGGAAGGCGGGGGCGGCCGCAGGGGTGGACGGCATGGTGTCCGGGGGCGGTAGGGTCAGCGGACCCTTCTGGCCGCAGGCCGACAGCAGCAGGGCACCAGCGCTGGCAGCCCACAGCGCTAAACTGGTTTTCAGCAAGCCTTTGAACATCGACGGATTCTAGCGACCATGGAACACCCCACAGCCCCGAACACCCCGACCGGATTGACCGACGTCGAGTACACCCGCCGTGCGCATGCGGCGCTCGCTGCGATCGAGGCCACGATCGACCGCTGGCTCGACGACGACGTGATCGACATCGACACCCACCGCACCGGCGGTCTGCTGGAGCTGAGCTTTCCGGGTGGCAGCAAGATCATCCTCAACACCCAGCCGCCCCTGCAGGAGCTCTGGATGGCCGCGCGCGCTGGAGGTTTCCACTACCGCTGGGTGAATGGCGCCTGGCGCGATGGCCGCAGCGGCGACGAATTCTTTGCCGCCCTGTCCGCACAGACCAGCGCACAGGGCGGCAAGCCGCTGGCCTTCTCGCCAGCGGATACACCGGCCTGAGGGCTGTGCGCCCGCGACTTCACCGCGGGGTGTCTGCGGGCGCTGGCGAGGGGCTTGGCACACCACCCGTGTCCCGGAACAGGTCGAGGATGCCCTTGCGTTCGTCGGCTTGCGGTGGACGCGGTGCCACATCCTCCAGGCCGAGTGACTTCACCCCGCCACCCTGGCTGTTTTCGGTGTAGTACCAGTCGTTGTTGACGAAGACCACGCCATCTGGTGCGGCGTATTCGCTCACCGGCACCGTGCGCAGCGCCTGCGCCATGTAGTCGATCCAGATAGGTAGCGCCAAACCACCGCCGGTCTCCTTGTCCCCCAGCGAGCGCGGGGTGTCGTAGCCGATCCAGACGATGGCGACCAGGCCCTTGTTGTAGCCGCTGAACCAGGCGTCCTGCGAGTCGTTGGTGGTGCCCGTCTTGCCGTAGAGGTCGGGGCGCTTCAGCACGGCCTGCGCCCTGGCGGCGGTTCCGGTGCGGGTGACCTCCTGCAGCAGGCTGTTGGTGATGAAGGCGTTGCGCGCGGGGATGGTGCGCAGGCGCTCGTCCTGGCCGCTCTGTGGCGGCGACTGGGTGATGAGCTGACCACGGCTGTCGGTGATGCGGGTGATCAGCATCGGATTGACCCGGATGCCGCCGTTGGCCAGCACGGCGTAGCCGTCCGCCATCGAGATGGGTGTGACCGCGCCTGCACCTAGCGCCATCGTCAGGTAGGGTGGGTTCTTCTCGGCTTCAAAGCCGAAATGGGTAATCCACTGCTGCGCATAGGCCGGACCGATGGCCTTGAGCAGGCGGATCGAAATCATGTTCTTCGACTTGGCCAACCCGCGCCGGATCGACATCGGACCGTCGAACTGGCCGTCGTAGTTCTTCGGCTCCCAGGGCTGGCTGCCGGTGACGCCTGCATCGAAGAACAGCGGGGCGTCATTGACCACGGTGGCGGGCGAGTAGCCCTTTTCCATCGCCGCCGAGTAGATGAATGGCTTGAAGCTCGATCCTGGCTGGCGCCATGCCTGCGTGACGTGGTTGAACTTGCTCTTGGCGTAGTCGAAACCGCCAACCATGGCGCGGATTTCGCCGGTCTGCGGGTCCATGGAGACAAGCGCGCCTTCGACTTCAGGCAGGTTGACGATGCTCCAGTCGCCCTTGGCCGACTTCATCACCCGGACCACGGCGCCGCGGCGGATCTGCATCTTCGGGGCGACGTCCGTGGCCAGCGACGCGCGGGCCTGGCGCAGGCCGTCGCCAGTCACGGCGATGGCCTCGCCGTTCTGCAGCACGGCGCCGACCTTTTTCGGGTCGACCGACGTCACCACGGCAGCGCGCAGGTCGTCGAAATCAGGGTGGTCTTCCAGTGCCTCGGCGACCCGGGCATCCAGCTTGGTTTCGTCGCCGGGCAGATCGACGAAAGCGGTCGGGCCACGGTAGGGTTTGCGGGCTTCGAAAGTGAGCAGACCGCGCCGCAGCGTGCGGTAAGCGTGCATCTGATCGGCCGAGCGCAGCGAGAGTTCGACGTTCAGGCCGCGGGTGTAGGCCGCCTCGCCGTACTGCGCAAAGATCATCTGGCGCGCAGTTTCAGCGGCGTATTCGGCGTGGATGCCCGAGCTGCGGGGCGTGTGGTAGGTCAGCGTCTCGGCCAGCGCGGCGTCATGCTGTGTTTCGGTGATGAAACCGTTTTCGAGCATGCGGCCGATGATGTGTCGCTGGCGCAGCTCGGCGCGCTTGCGGTTGACGATCGGGTTGTAGGCCGACGGGGCTTTGGGCAGGCCAGCGAGCATCGCGGCCTCGGCTACCGTGATGTCCTTGAGCGGCTTGCCGAAATAGACCTCGCTGGCTGCTGCGAAGCCGTAGGAGCGTTGACCCAGGTAGATCTGGTTCATGTAGACCTCCAGGATCTTCTCCTTGCTGAGCTGGCTCTCGATCTTCAGCGACAGGAGGATTTCGTAGACCTTGCGCGTGAGCGTCTTCTCGGTGGAGAGGTAGAAATTGCGTGCCACCTGCATCGTGATGGTGGACGCACCCTGGCTGCGCGCGTCGTGCAGGTTCTCGATGCCGGCGCGCAGGATGCCCTTGTAGTCGATGCCGCCGTGCTGGTAGAAGCGTGCGTCCTCGATGGCCAGCACGGCCTCCTGCATGACCTTGGGGATGGCCTTGATCGGGAGATAATTTCTCCGCTCTTCGCCGAACTCGCCCAGCACGACCCCATCCGCCGACACCACCCGCATCGGCAGCTTGGGCCGGTAGTCCACCAGACCGCTGATCTCGGGCAGGTTCGGGTAGGCCACGGCCAAGGCCAGCCCCAGCAGCAGCAGGAAGGTCAGGGTCAGCGCCAGCGGCAGTCCGATCAGCCACGCCAGCAGGCGCAGCGCAGGATGCAGGCGTGTGGGCGACGAGGTCTGGCTGTCGGTCGAAGGAGGTCGAGGGGTGTCGCTCATGTACGGAGGGGCCTGATTCGTCCGACGGATTATAGGAACTGGTCACAAACGTCGAGATACGTTTGTAACGCGGTCGGATCGCGCCTTGTCCGGGGCGTCTTATTGTGCTTGGATGGAGGCTTGCGCGCGTCTTGCCGGGCACAACACGGCGACAATGCAAAATCCGGGAAAATCTTTGTACCTCAATGGCTTTGTTGCTAGCATTGAAGTGGTTTATTAACAGTCCGGCACGTCCGCGGACGTGACTTTGGGGATTTTTGCGTGAGCTTTCTTGACATCCTTCTGGGTCGCAAGCATGCGTCTCTGATCGGGCTGGACATCAGTTCGTCCGGCGTCAAGCTGGTCGAGTTGAGTCAGAGCGCGTCGGGTGAGTACATCGTCGAACGCTTTGCCAGCGAGATGTTCGAAAAAGGCTGGATCTCGGAAGGCCAGATCGAGAAGTTCGACGAGGTGGCCGACGCCGTCAAGCGCGTGGTCGTCAAGAGCGGCTCGCGCACCAAGAGCGTGGCGATGGCCATGCCGCAGTCGGCGGTGATCACCAAGAAGATCGTGCTGCCCGGTGGCCTGCGCGAGGAGGAGCTGGAAATGCAGGTCGAGGCCGAGGCCCACCAGTACATCCCGTTCTCGCTTGACGAGGTCAGTCTTGATTTCTGTGTGGTGGGCCCGAGCGCGCAGCAGGTCGGTGATGTCGAGGTACTGATCGCTGCCTCGCGCAAGGACCGGGTGCAGGACCGGCAAGGCATCGCGGAAGCGGCCGGGCTCAAGCCCGTGATCCTTGACATCGAGTCCAACGCCTCCCGGCTCGCGATGAGCCGTGTGATTGACAACCTGCCCAACCAGGGCCGCGACGCGCTGGTGGCGCTGTTCGAGATCGGCGCCGACTCCACCAGCCTCAAGGTGCTGCGCGACGACGACATCCTCTATGACCGTGACCAGGCCTTTGGCGGCGCGCAGCTCACGCAGCTCATCGCGCGCCAGTACGGCCTGTCCTTCGAGGAAGCCGAGAACCGCAAGACCGCGGGTGATCTTCCCGAGGACTATGAATCGACTCTGCTGGTGCCATTCGTCGACAGTCTGTCGCAGGAAATCGGCCGCGCGCTCCAGTATTTCTTCACGAGCACGCCGCATCACAAGGTCCATTACGTGATGCTCTCCGGCGGCTCGGCCACACTGCCGGGTCTGAAGGAGCGGGTGA
>JBEANV010000581.1:0-3283 GCA_041165285.1 Pseudomonadota bacterium
AGCGGCGAGCGGATGCGCGCCACATCGGTCACCGGGGGCTGACCGCCGTAGAACGGCACCCCGGCGGCCAGGTCCGGCAGGCGAGTGGCCAGGTAGTTGACGACCGTGCCGCTGTAGCAGAACCCCACCGCACCGACCCGTGCGGCGCTGCCGGCCAGTGTTTTCAGGTACCCGTGGGCGGCCACGAAATCCTCGCGGGTGCGGGCCTGGTCGAGCTTGGGGAACAGCTCGCGCGCCTTGTCCTCGTCGCCCGGGTAGCCGCCCAGCGGGGCCAGTGCGTCCGGGGCGAAGGCCGTGAAGCCGTCCACCGCCAGCCGCCTGGTGATGTCTTCGATGTGGGGATTGAGACCGCGGTTCTCGTGGACCACCAACACGGCCTGCACCTTCTCGCGCGCCTGTGCCGGTTGTGCCAACAGGCCCTTGACCACGCCGTTGCCCTGGGGAGACGGCGCCTCGATGCGACTGGTGCGGATGCGGGCATCCTGCGGAGAGACCTGCTGCGCCGCGGCGAAGGAGGGGCTGAGTGCCGCCAGAAGGCCGGCTGCGGTAGTGCCGGCGGTGGCATAGCGGGCAGCCTCGTCGAGGAAACCTCGCCGACTGAGCTGACCGTGCACGTACTGGTCGAACAGCTTCAGGACAGCGGGATCGAAATCGCGGACGGTGAGGCGTTCCATGTCGGCACTCCAGTCAGGTTGGGCAAGGACCAAAACAATACCCGACGACTCCCGCCACACAAGCCCACAACGAGAAAAGCCCTGAAATCACAAGTATTCACTTGTTTTTTTCAGGGCTTACCCATTCTGGCGGAGACGGAGGGATTCGAACCCTCGATGCACTTTTGGTACATACTCCCTTAGCAGGGGAGCACCTTCGGCCACTCGGTCACGTCTCCGGCGAAGAGATGAGACTATAGCGCAGTTTCGGCTAACCTGTAAACCCGTCAGCCAAACGATCATCCTGCGTACTTGGCGTAGGCGGCGGCCATCTTCAGGTCGTACTGGAAGGTCGCGTAGTCCCGCCCGTTGTAACCCTCGGCGAAAGCAGCCCAGTTTCTGCTCCGGATGGCCTTGAGCAGCTTGGCGTTGTTGCGAACAAACTGGACAAACGCCTTCAGGTGTTCGGCATCGGAGACCGTCATGGCACGGACGAAGTTGGTGACCGTCGTGAAACCGCAGGCCTTGTGGTTTTCGCCCAGGATCTGGAATATTCCCCACGATGCCGCCTTGAGCGCCGCATCGTGGTCGAGCGTCAAGGCCCGGGCAAGTTTGCCGTACTGCTGGTCCTTGGTGCCATAGCCGCCACGCGGATACGGATTGTGCAGACCCGACAGATCGGGATGGGCGGCGTCGAACTTCCCCGGTGGCACGGTACACCGGGCAAACACGTGGCGTTCATACAGGATGGTCGGCCGCTTGAGGGCGTCGAATCCCGCCCCGCGCGACTCGACCTCGGCCACCGCCCGGACCGCGGCCACCTCGCAGCCCAGCACCTGCGCCGCGTCGGCCAAGTCTTTTCCAGACAGCATGGCACCGGTGTAGGCGTCGAAAAAACCAGCGGGCATCGCCGGGCCTGCGGTCGCCGCCGCGGCGGTCACACCACGCTTGCGCGATGTCGGCACCGGCGCGTCCGGCGTGAGTTTGTCGAGTTGCCCGGCAGGATCCAGAAACCCGTCGACGGCGTTGATCGCATCGACTGACTTGCGACGAACGGAGCGCTTGCGCGCGACCGGCGGCGCCTGCGTCGCCTCGGTAGAGGAAGAGACATGCAGCGTGGTCATCTGGTTCTCCTTGTGACAGCAACGTGGTCCATCAGCGTTCATCGTTCAGCGTTTCGGCGAGCCACCCGGGTCCAGTGGAATCGGTTTGCGGCCATCCGACTCGAAATAATCAAGCGTGAACTGGAAACCGAACGGCACGCCGAGGTCGTTGGCGGCGTAGCGCTGTCCGGGCTGGTACTGGGCCTGCGACCAGCCCAGACCGCCGACCAGCAGTCCGCCGCCCTCGCGCACGAACTGCGCGATCAGCGGCACATGCCGGACCGCAAAGTCAGGCGGTGGATCCCAGTCGCTGGCGTACCAGAGCACGGCGGCGCAGCGCAGGTCCGCGCCCAGCCGCTCCGGCCGGGTCTCGACAAACACCCAGCCGCGGCGCTGGATGAGTTCGCGCATCGCTCGGACCGACTGAGCGGGCAGGTAGGTGCCGGGCCAGAACAGGATGGTCGTCCGGTCCGGGCAACCGGACGGCACGCCGGCGGGAACCAGCCAGCGCAGGGCGTTTTCGCCAAAGCGCAGGTTGTCACTCTCGGGCTTGAGTTCGGCATCGTTCAGCACACCGTCGTGGGCGTACGCGAGCACATGGCCACGCCCGTACTCGCGCGCCACCACAAAATCGCGCGACACCTCGGCACCATCGCCGTAGCGCGGCACCGCCGCCGGGATGCGGCTGATCGACATCCACGGTGCACCGTCGGCAGCGGCAACACCGGCTGGCGTACAGACCGGCGGGGCACAGACACTGCCGGGCTTGGCCTCACGCAGATAGAGCTTCATCGACGAGAACAGGCTGCGCACCGAGCGCGCCTTCTCGGCTTCGGCCTCTTCGGTCTTGGCCCTGGCCCGCCCGGCTTCGGTTTCCGCGCGCACGGCTTCGGTCTCGGCGTGCCCTTTTTCGACCCAGGCCCATCCGGTCAACCCGAGCAGCGACACGCCCACCACACCCGCGACCGACCAGCCAACCCGGGCGCGGGCCTTCTTGCGGTTCACGCTGCTGCGGATGAACGCAGCCTCCATCGCGTTGAACCAGTGCGTCGGCTGCTGCAGCGCCGGGGCCAGGAGGGCCAGGTCCGGGTTGGAATTCCACAGGTAGTCGGTGTCCCCGGTCTTGCGGTATTCGAGCGCCGCGGCGTTCATCTTGGCACCCAGGATCAGCCGGTCCTTGCCGACGGCGTGGATCCATTCGTGCAGGGTCTTCCAGGCGCGGACCAGCGCGTCATGTGCCGGCTCGATGTAGTTCTCGCCCCGCACGATCAGCCGCGCGTCGATCAGGCGCTCCACCACCTGCTGCACGCGCGCGTTTTCGTCGTCCGAGAACACCAGGTCCTCCATGGCGACCCGTTTGCTGGCGAGATCGCCTTCCACGGACACCATGCGCAGCATGATCTTGCGCATGGTGTCCTGCTGCGCCGGGTCCATGTCGGCCAGCAGCGCATCCGCTTTGGTGCGCAGGGCACCCATGACGCCACCCAGCCGCTGGTAGTCGTCGCGCCGCAACGCACGGTCCACACG
>JBEANV010000582.1:0-2964 GCA_041165285.1 Pseudomonadota bacterium
CGAGGTGTCGCGGGGCAACACCTGGGAGTACGCGGGGACCAGCAACACGTCGTCGAAGGTCAGTGCTTTGCCAAGCAGGCGCATGAGTCGGGCTCCAGACGCAAAAGGAGATTATACGGACCCGTTACACGCTCGACCCGACCAGACAGTTGCGGACACACGCCAGGCGCAGGGCCGCCGCTACACTGACGCCCATGTTTTTGAACCCCAAGCACCGACAACTGCGCGGCGTGCTGCTGGCCCTGGCGGCCACGATGCTGGCCCTGCCCTCTGCCGCGCAATGGAAATGGCGCGATGCCCAGGGTCGCGTGCAGTACAGCGACCGACCGCCGCCCAACGACGTGCGCGACCGCGACATCCTGACCCGCCCCGCTGCCATGCCAGCGGCGCAGCGCCCGGCAACGCCTGCGTCTGCGGCGGCTGGCGCTCAAGCGGGATCCGCGTCTGCACCGACCAGCGATCCGGCCCTCGAAGCCCGCAAGCGTCAGGCCGAATCGGTCCAGGACCAGGGCAAGCGCGACGAGGAAGCCCGTGTCGCGCGCCAGAAGATCGAGAACTGCGCCCGCGCCAAGGAATACGCCCGCACCGTCGAGAGCGGTCAGCGCATCGCGCGCACCAACGACAGGGGCGAGCGCGAATTCCTCGACGACGCCCAACGGGCCCGGGAAGCGGCCCGTACCCGCGACATCATCGCGAGCGACTGCCGCTGACCCGCTGGCGGCCCCGATCGCCCTGCGCCCTGTAGCGCACGCGGCGGGCTTCCTTCGGGTCAACGATCAGCGGCCGGCAGACCTCCAGCCGGTCGCCGTTGCGCAGCACCGCCGAAGGGAGCACCGCTCGGCCCCACACGGCCACCACCACGGCATCCGGATCGAATCCGGGATAACGTCTCGGCAGATCGGCAGCGACCAGCGCCTGCAACGCCGTCGCGCCCTCTGGCAAATGGAACGCACGCAGATCAACCTGCCGCGGCGCCGGGCTGTAGGCCACCTCGACCCGGATCGTCGCCGTCACCGCTTCAGCGCTTGCCATGGACCTGCTCGGCGCGCGCCACGAACGCATCGACGAAGGTATTGGCAATGCGGTCGAACACGGGGCTGACGACCAGCTCCAGCGGCCGGCTGGCGAAGGCGTAGGACAGCGCGAACTCCACCCTGCAGGCCTTGCCGTCGGGACCGATCGGCAGAAAGCGCCACACGCCGTCCAGGTGCGAGAACGGCCCGTCCACCAGACCCATCGCGACAGACTGGCCATCCACATGGGTGTTGCGGGTGGTGAAGGCATGGCGCACGCCGGCATAGGCCAGGTGCAGCCGGGCGGTCACCGTGCCCGGCTCCTGCGACAGCACTTCGGCCCGCTGGCACCACGGCAGGAACTGCGAATACGCGGGCACATCGACCACGAGATCGAACATCTCGCGGGGCGAGTACCAGAGGAGAACGGATTTTTTGACGTGCTTCACAATGCAGGGATTGTATTGAGGCTGCCCATGTCCACCGCCCACACCCCCGCCACCATTGCAGAAAACAGAAAAGCGCATTTCAACTACCACATCGAGGAGCGGCACGAGACCGGCGTCGTGCTGGAGGGCTGGGAGATCAAGGCCATCCGCGCCGGGCAGGTCCAGCTCACGGACGGCCATGCGGTGATCAAGAACGGTGAGCTGTTCCTGGTCGGCTGCCGGATCAACGCGCTGCGCAACGCCTCCACCCACGTTCACCCTGAAGCGGACCGCACCAAGAAGCTGCTGATGCACAAGGCGGAGATCAAGCGCCTGATCGGCAAGGTCGAGCAGAAGGGCTACACCCTGGTGCCGCTGAACCTGCACTACAAGGGCGGGCGCGTGAAGGCCGAGATCGCGCTGGCCAAGGGCAAGGCCGAACACGACAAGCGCGACACCGAGAAGAAGCGCGACTGGGAGCGCGAGAAGGGCCGGCTGATGCGCCACAAGGTGTCAAGCCCGCGCAAGGACACCTGAGCATGCGGCTGGCGGCCAGCCATGCGGGAGCGCCCGAACCGCCTACTCCGACCGCAGCGCGTCCACCGGATCGAGCCGCGCCGCCCTTCTCGCCGGCATCACCCCTGCGAGCAAACCCACCGCCATCGCCAGCCCTTCGGCCAGCAGCACGAAGGGCAGCGGTGTATGCACCGGCAGCGCCGGCAGCAGCAGATGCGCGCCCTGCGCGATGCCGATGCCGATCGCCAGCCCCAGCGCGCCGCCCACCGCCGACAGCACCACCGCCTCGCCCAGGAACAGCGCCAGCACCGTGCGCCGCCGTGCGCCGAGCGAAATCAGCAGGCCGATCTCGGCCGTGCGCTCGGTCACCGCGATGGTCATGATCGTGACGATGCCGACACCACCCACCAGCAGCGAAATGCCGCCCAGCGCCCCCACCGCCGCCGTCACCACATTGAGGATGTTCGACAGCGCGCCGAGCATGTCCGCCTGCGTGACGATGGAAAAGTCCTCGCGGCCGTGGCGCGCCTTGATCAGCGCCCGCGCCTGCGCGACGACCGCGGCGGACGAGGTCGCGTCGGTGTAGGTCAGGTGCAGCTCCATCAGCCCCGTGCGGTTGAACAGCTCCATCGCCCGCGCCGCCGGCACGTAGGCCACGTCGTCCAGGTCGATGCCCAGGAACTGTCCGCGCGGCACCAGCACGCCGATGACACGGAACTGCTGGCTGCCGACCCGGATGCGGGCGCCGAGCGGACTCTCCGCGCCGAACAGCTCGCGCTTGAGGCTCGCGCCGAGCACGACGAAGTTGCGCGCGTGCGCCGAGTCCTCGTCCGGCAGGAACTGGCCCACCGACGTGGACAGGTGGAAGGACGGCAGCAGCGCCGCACTCGTGCCATAGACGATGGCGCGGCGCACACGGCCGTTGGCGCCCATCTCGGCGTTGCCGGTGACGCCGGGGGTCACGCCGACCAGGTTCGGGATGCGCTGGCGCAGCGCGTCGGCGTCTT
>JBEANV010000583.1:0-2635 GCA_041165285.1 Pseudomonadota bacterium
GTTGGATGTGCCTTTATATTGGCAACAGGCGCGGGCTGGTTCATCCCTGCTGGATGGGTTGACCCGCGAAGTGCTTTCGGCAGCAAATGTCGCACTCTTGCGGCGCTAGATTTGAATGTCAGCTCACGGAACACCAAATTGCATGTTGCAATTTCCGCTTCCAGCCCCTATGCAGAGTTCTCAACTATGCACAGGTGCCTCCGCATTGTCGGAACTGGCCGCTGTGGCGTGAGCTATTGTGGCCGGTGAAGTCTGCGCATAGTTACAGCGTTTGCAGGAATCGCAGGAGCGAGTCTGGCGCCTTGTAACGGCCCATCTTGGTGTCGGGCTCCTCCAACCGAGCGAGCGCCTTCTCCTTCATTGCTAGGTCGGCTTCGACATACTGGTGGGTCGTGGTCGTGCTCTCATGTCCGAGCCACAGTGCGATCACGTTGAACGGCACGCCCGACTGCAGCAGGTGCATGGCGCTCGTGTGCCTGAGCGTGTGAGGCGAGACGCGCTTTTTGGCAAGGCTGGGTTGCTCCGCCTTGGCGCGGGCCACCGCAAGACTCAGGCGCTGCGTGACGTTCGATCTGGTCATGGCCTGACCGTCTCGGTTGGGCAGCAAGGCGGCCTGGCCACGCAACACCGGATTCAACCGAAGCCAGGCACGGATCTCCACCACGGTGGACTTCCACAAGGGGATAGACCGCAACTTGCGACCTTTGCCGTGCAGATGCACGCATGCGCCACCGTCAAGAATCACATCGACCACGCGCACGCCGATCATCTCGGAGACTCGCGCTCCGGTGTTGTAGAGCATGGCCAGCAGCAGATGGTCTCGCTGCGAGGACCAGTCCTCGCCCGGTTGCCCCAGCACCGCAAGCATCTCTGGCCGTGTCAGGAAGCCCAGCATCGGCCGCTCGAAGCGCTTCATCGGAACCGCCAATGCCCGCTCGATGTCGTGCAGAGCTGTGACATCACGCCGAGCAGCGAACTTCAAGAACGTGCGCAGCGCCGTGAGCCTCAGGTTGCGACTGCGCACCGTGTTCTTGCGTTCCTGCTCCAGATGGTCGAGAAATGCCAGGATCAGTTCGGGTCGTATGTCGGCAAGCTGCATCGCCGTCGGCGCCTTGCCCAGCTTGTTGCTGGCGAAGCCAAGGAACAATGACAGCGCGTCCCGGTAGCACGCCACCGTGCGCGAACTGACCGCCCGCTGCGCAACCAAATACTCGGTAAAGAACTGCTGGACCAGCGCTGGGAATGACGGAGGCAGTGGAGTGGGTGGCTTATTCATCGCCTGCCTCCGCTTGTGACATGTACGCTTCAAACCGCCCTGCGGCCAGCGCCATCAGTTCTGGCACCGCCGAGAGGTACCAGTAAGTGTTGGTCACCGCTGAATGACCGATGTATGTTGACAACGACAGCATGGCTTGATCGATGTCCACGCCCTGAGCGTGCCACTGCACGATGCGTCGAACGACGAAGGTGTGCCTGAGATCATGGATGCGTGCGGCGTGGTGCGATCCGCGATTGGGCCAGCCCAATTGCCGGCGCAACTCCCCGAAGACGCGATGAATCTGGCGGTCACCCAGTGGTTTGCCATGCAGACGGCCCCGGCTGCCGACGAAGAACGCGGTGTCGTTGCCGTAGAACCCGCCCGCCAAGTCGCGCCGCAGGCGATATTGACGCAGCGCTTCGAGGGTGGTGGGATGCACAGGCACTTGGCGCGATTTGCCGAACTTGGTCATGCGGATGGTCAGCATGCCGGTCTTGAGATCGACGTCGGCGTTCGTCAGCGACAGCGCTTCACCGATCCGCAGACCCGTTGAGGCGATCAGACCGAACAGCGTCTCGAACACTACACCACGAAGGCTGGATGCCGGGCCGAGTCGTCTTGCGCTGGCCAGCAGGTCAATGATCTCCTGCTCGCTGTAGATATGGGGTGCCTTGCGTTCAGGCATGCGACCGAAGATCGTGTCATCGGGAACCTCGGTGAGGGGTTCGAACTGCTGCAGCCAGCGCACGAACGTGCGCAGTTTCTTCAGGCGCCGCGCCCACGTGACCGGGTCAGTGCTGCCATGGCTATCGCGTCGTGCCCAATCCGTCATCACCTCAACCGTCAACGGTCCGCAATGTCCTACCTCATGGAGATGGCGGGCAAAGCTGCGTAAGGTGCAAGCTTCACCGCGTGCTGAGAACCCGAGACCATGGCGCTCAACCAAGAAGCGCTCGACACGCGACTTGAAGGGCATGGCAGCGGCGCTCATGACGCGCTCCCTGGCCACGGCATGGCCACCGCAGAAAGACTGCGGCTGTCCAACTTGGCATAGATCATCGTGGTGTTCAGCGACCGATGGCGCAGCACATCGGCCACCTCCTTCAACGACGACCCGCTGGCGAGCAAGCGGTTGGCCATCGTGTGGCGCAGGAGGTGCGCGCGCGTGTACGGCAACCCGGCGCGAGCATAGGCCTGGCGGATAGTGATACGAATAAGGTCCGCGCAGATGGGAGCGTCACGCGGAGCCACATTGCGTACGAAGATGGCGCGGTTGGATGTCTTGGGACGCTCCAGTTCCAAGTACCGTGCGATGGCCTCGCCGGTAACTATTGGCAGTGGCAGGATGTCGACTCGGCGGCCTTTGGTGTGGCGCAG
>JBEANV010000584.1:0-3675 GCA_041165285.1 Pseudomonadota bacterium
GTCGTGAATCCCGGCGGCGCCAGCGTGTTCAATGGCCGCCTCAGCCTGACCCGCGAGCACCAGTCCTTTGCCGACCGCAACCTGAGCAACTGGACCGGCGCACTCGGCTGGAACTGGAAGCCCACCGGCAAGCTCACCACCAACCTGAGCCTGTCGCGGGACACCAGCAACGGCAGCTACGACTTCACGACCGGCACGATCAACATTGGATCGTCCAACAGCACGATCGCGACGACGCTCGGCCTGACGACGCAGTGGGAAGTGACGTCCAAGATTGCCATGGTTGGCAACCTGTCGCATGCCCGGCGCTCGCTGGACAATGCGCTGACCATTGGCACGGGGGTATTGCCCGCGTCCGCCAGCGACAGCACCAACACGCTCGGCCTGAGCGTGCAGTACGCCGTCCTGCGCAATGTGGATCTGGGCTGCGGCGTCAGCTGGAGCGAGCGCAGCGTCTCTTCGGGCTCCGGCCCTGTGCTGACCACGCCGTACAGCGTGACGACGTACAGCTGTTTTGGTCAGGCGCTGCTGCGCTGAACCAGCGGGTCTGCGCTTGTATCAACGGGCGCCGGGGCGCCCGTTGTGCGTTCAGGGCCGCCCGATGGAGTGGTAGACCAACCCGAAGGAGCGGATCAGCTCCGGCTCGTACAGGTTGCGCCCGTCGAAGACGATCTTGTCGTTCAGGCTGTCACGGATGGCCTCGAAGTCCGGCGTGCGGAACTCCTTCCACTCGGTGACGATCAGCAGCGCATCGGCCCCTTCGAGCGCCTGCTTCTGGCCCTCGGCGTAGCTCAGACCCGCCCAGCCCGTCATCACGCGCTGGGCTTCCGCGGCCGACACCGGGTCATAGGCCTGCACCTTCGCGCCGCGCTTGAGCAGCTCGCCGATGATCACCCGGCTCGGGGCTTCCCGCATGTCGTCCGTGTTCGGCTTGAACGCCAGGCCCCACACCGCGAAGGTCTTGCCCGAGAGGTCTTCGCCGTACTGCGCGACCACCTTGTGGACGAGGACCATCTTCTGCTCCTCGTTGACCTCCTCGACCGCCTTGAGCAGCTTCGAGGGGATGCCCATCTCGGCCGAGGTCATGGCGAGCGCCTTCACGTCCTTCGGGAAGCACGAGCCGCCGTAGCCCGCGCCCGCGTACAGGAAATGCGTGCCGATGCGCGGATCGCTGCCGATGCCCACGCGCACCAGCTCGATGTCCGCGCCCACCTTCTCGGCCAGCCGAGACAGCTCGTTCATGAAGCTGATCCGCGTGGCCAGCATCGCGTTGGCGGCGTACTTGGTGAACTCCGCGCTCTTCACGTCCATCACCAGCAGGCGATCGCGGTTGCGCACGAAGGGCTGGTAGAGCGCCCGCATCAGCAGGATGGCACGCTCGTCCTCGGCGCCCACCACCACGCGGTCCGGGCGCATGAAGTCGGCGACGGCCGCCCCTTCCTTCAGGAACTCCGGGTTCGAGCAGACCGCGAACTCCATCGCGCCCAGCCCGCGCTTGGCCAGCTCGTCGGTGACTGCAGCGCGCACCTTGTCGCCCGTGCCCACCGGCACCGTGCTCTTGTCCACGATGACCTTGAAATCCGTCATCGTGCGGCCGATGTTGCGCGCGGCGGCGGTGACGTACTGCAGGTCGGCCGAGCCGTCTTCATCGGGCGGGGTGCCGACCGCAATGAACTGGATCGTGCCGTGGGCCACCGAGCGTTCGATGTCGGTGGTGAATTCCAGTCGGCCAGCGGCCACGTTGCGGCGCACCACATCCAGCAGACCCGGCTCGTGGATCGGAATGCCGCCGTCGTTCAGGATCTTGATCTTGGCCGGATCCACATCCAGGCACACCACATGGTTGCCCATCTCCGACAGGCATGCGCCTGTCACCAGTCCGACGTAGCCGGTGCCTATGACGGTGACTTTCATCGCTTCTCTTGCCTCTTCAGGTTGCAGGGTGAATCCGGAGTTGTAGCCGATCGCGTCGCCTGCATGACTCCATCGGCCCGTGGCGCCTGTGCATGGTCGGCCTGTAGCGTTCCAAGGTCACGACTGCCGACGCGCTGGACGCGGATCCAAGCGAGTGGAGTCGTGCCAACCGGCGCGAACGGAGCCCCACGGCGGACGCAGTGTCACCTCGGAGTTTCCCTCTCCCCCACCGCTCCCCCATCAGGGGGAGGAGCAAAACCTTCCATTTGGTTCGATGATACGAATTAATAAAAAATGTGAAAAAAAAGCGAAATTCGTATTTCTAACGGTATGGGAGAGGCTTCGCAATGTCAGTCATCAGTGGAATCCAGCGGCGGCGGCGCCTGCTTATGGCGGGGCTCGGTGCGGTGGGCGCGTGGTTCGGTGCGGTCTGGCAGGCAGTGGCCCAGACAGAGCCGATCGACCAGGCGCAGGTGGGGCGGAGTTCCGGCGTGTTGCTGGCGCGGATTGCCGAACCCGAGGTCGATCCTGAAGGCTTCCTGGTCAGCGAGAAATTCGACGGTGTGCGGGCCTTGTGGGATGGCCGTACGCTGCGCACCCGCACTGGCAAGGTGCTGGATGCCCCCAGGGACTTCATCGGACAGTTGCCGCGCGAGCCCCTCGACGGCGAGCTGTGGCTCGGTCGAGGCCGGTTCGACGAGGTGTCGGCGGTGGTGCGCAGGCGCCGTCCGGCGCTGGGTGCGTGGCGTGATGTGCAGTTCCTGGTGTTCGAGATGCAGCGCGCAGGCGGACGCTTCGATGAACGTGTCCGGCGCATCCGGGCCGTCGTCGACCGTGTGCAGTGGCCGCAGTTGCAGGCCGTGGAGCAGCTGGTGGTGGCCGACCGCACCGAGCTGAAGGCACGCCTGCACGCCGTGCTGGAGGCCGGCGGCGAGGGCCTGATGCTGCACCGTGCCGATGCACCCAACCTCGGCGGGCGCAGTGCCGTGCTGCTCAAGCTCAAGCCGGTACACGACGACGAGGCACTGGTGATCGGGCATACGCCGGGGCAGGGCCGCCTCGACGGTCTGCTCGGTGCGCTGCAGGTGCGCAATGCAGACGGTGTTGTCTTTCTGGTCGGATCCGGCTTCACCGACGAGGAACGCCGCGCCCCGCCGCCAGTCGGCGCACTCATCGTCTACCGATTCCGGGGCCAGACCAGCCACGGTGTACCGCGCTTCGCCAGTTTCGTGCGGCGCAGCGATGCGCTCTGACGGGCGGCGTTTTCCTGATCGGTTAAGGTGCCGCCCATGGCTGAATTCACCTACTTCTGGCACGACTATGAAACCTTCGGGCGCGTGCCACGACGCGACCGTCCTGCCCAGTTCGCCGGCATCCGCACCGATGCGCAACTGCAGGAGATCGGCGCGCCGGTCATGTTCCACTGCCAGCCCGCGCCGGACTATCTGCCCGATCCCGAGAGTTGTCTCCTGACCGGGATCCTGCCCCAGCACTGCCTGGAACAGGGCCTGCCCGAACACGACTTCGCCCGCGCCATCGAGGAGCAGCTCTCCCAGCCCGGCACCATCGGCCTGGGCTACAACTCGATCCGCTTCGACGACGAGGTCACACGCTACCTGTTCTGGCGCAACCTGATCGATCCGTACGCGCGCGAGTGGCAGAACGGCTGCGGGCGCTGGGATCTGGTCGACCTCGTGCGTTGCGCCTGGGCCTTGCGCCCGGACGGCATCGTCTGGCCGCGCCACCCCGATGGCCGCCCGT
>JBEANV010000585.1:0-3155 GCA_041165285.1 Pseudomonadota bacterium
GCACCTGCACCTGATGCCGTCCAGCCCCGCGCTGGAGGAGCTGCACGGCAAGCTGGAATCGCGCTACAAGATCTACAAGCTGCGCGACGCGCTCGACGAGATCGCTGACCAGTACGACCGCATCTACATCGACACGCCTCCGGCGCTGAACTTCTACACCCGCTCGGCGCTGATCGCTGCCGAGCGCTGCCTGGTGCCGTTCGACTGCGACGACTTCTCGCGCCGCGCCCTCTACGCGCTGCTGGAGAACGTGCAGGAGATCCAGGCCGACCACAACCGCAAGCTCCAGGTCGAGGGGATTGTCGTCAACCAGTTCCAGGCCCGCGCCAGCCTGCCGCGCAAGGTGGTAGCGGAGCTGATTGCGGAGGGACTGCCGGTGCTGCGGCCCTACCTGTCGTCCACGGTCAAGATCAAGGAATCGCACGAACAGGCCTTGCCGATGGTCCACCTGGACCCGAAGCACCGCCTGACCCTGGAGTTCATCGCGCTGCACGACGCGCTGCAGGCCCACGGCCACGCAAACTGATCCGGCGCGAATAGGCAGCAACAGGCGAAATTTCACGGCACGCCACGGTCGGAACAGTACCCATCCCCCGATCGCGGTGTTTGCGACCCGGTCCAACTGCCCTGCGGCCGTTGGCGCTCGGTAGAGTGCAGCGAACCCCTTTCGGAATTCGCCACTGCACCATGACCGTCCCGCTGTTATCGCCCAGCGCCTTGATGCCACTACCGTCAGCGTGCGCCAGCCCGAGCGCCTCCGCCCCCCCGCACGCACGCTCCTCGGCTGCACCGATCGCGCTGTTTCTTTATCACCGGCCGCAGCACACGCAGCGTTGCCTGACGTCGCTGGCGGCGAATCCGGAGTTCCTCGACAGCCCGCTCTACGTGTTCTGCGACGGACCGAAAAGTGCTGCCGACGCCGCAAGGGTCGAGGAAGTGCGGTGCATCGCGCGTGCATTGCCCCATCCCCGCAAGGTGCTGATCGAAGCGCCCACCAACCGCGGTCTGGCCAACTCGGTGATCGCGGGAGTGACGCGGGTGGTGCAGGAACATGGCCGCGTGGTCGTCGTCGAAGACGATCTGGTGCTGGCGCCGACCTTCCTGGCGTTCATGAACCGCTCGTTGCGCCGCTACGCAGACGATGCCCGCGTGATGCAGGTGTCCGGCCACATGTACCCGGTGAACCCTGGCAGCGCGGACGACGCCGTGTTCCTGCCCATGGCCTCGTCATGGGGCTGGGCGACCTGGGCGCGCGCCTGGCGCCGATTCGATCCGGACATGCGCGATTTCCGGACACTGGCTGCGCAACCACGGCTGCGCAGGCAATTCGACGTCGATGGCGCCTTTCCCTATTTCTCGCTCCTGCAGCGCCAGCGCGCCGGCAAGGCCGACTCCTGGTTCATCCGCTGGTACCTGAGCCTGTTCATGAGCGGCGGGCTGACACTGTTCCCACAGCACAGCCTGGTGCGCAACCAAGGTTTCGACGGCAGCGGGGTCCACTGCGGCGTGGGTGGCTCGCCCTACGACAGCCGGGACGCGCTGCCGCACCACCGACTGACCCGGCTGCCAGAAAACCCCCAGGCGGACATGCGGGTGCTGGTACAGGTGCGGGCACTGCTGGCATCGCGCAACACCTTCTGGCAGCGGGCGCGGCGGCGCCTGCGCGCGCTGCTGCCTGTGCTCAGTGCGCCTCGTCCCAGTTGAGGCCGACGCCGACCTCCGCCAGCAACGACACCTTCAGTTCGGCCACGCCCGCCATCAGCCGCGGAATCGCCTCGCGCGCCCAGTCGAGTTCGGCCTCGGGCACCTCCAGCACCAGCTCGTCGTGGACCTGCATCACCATGCGGGTGGCGCGACCCTCGGCGTCGAGCGCGGCCTGCACCGCGATCATCGCCAGCTTGATCAGGTCGGACGCCGTGCCCTGCATCGGCGCGTTGATCGCCTGACGTTCTGCGGCGGCCTTGCGCGGGCCGCTGCCGCCCTGGATGTCGATCAGCGTGATGCGCCGGCCGAACAGCGTCTCCACAAAGCCCTGCGCGCCGGCCAGCACCCGTGTCTCGTCCATGTAGCGTTTGACGCCGGGGTAGCGGGTGAAGTAGCGGTCGATGTAGTCCCGCGCCGCCTTGACCTCGATGCCCAGGCTCTGCGCCAGCCCGAAGGCGCCCATGCCGTAGATCAGCCCGAAGTTGATGGTCTTGGCGTAGCGGCGCTGCTCGCTGCTGACCTCCGCCAGCGGCACCCCGAACACCTCGCTTGCCGTCGCCCGATGCACGTCGTGCCCTTCAGCGAAGGCGCGCAGCAAGGCGGGGTCGTCCGACAGGTGCGCCATGATGCGCAGCTCGATCTGCGAGTAGTCGGCGCTCACCAGCCGGTGGCCGGGTGGAGCGATGAAGGCTTCGCGGACGCGGCGGCCCTCGGCGGTGCGGATGGGGATGTTCTGCAGGTTCGGGTCGTTGCTTGCCAGCCGCCCGGTCACGGCCACCGCCTGTGCGTAGTTCGTGTGGATGCGCCCGGTCGCCGCGTTGACCATCAGCGGCAGCTTGTCGGTGTAGGTGCTCTTGAGTTTGGCGAGTCCCCGGTATTCCAGCAGACAGGCCGGCAGCGGGTAGTCGGCGGCGAGTTCCTGCAGCACCTCTTCATCCGTGCTCGGCGCGCCGGATGCGGTCTTCTTCTTCACCGGCAGCCCCTGCTTGACGAACAGGATCTCGCCGAGCTGCTTCGGACTGCCGAGGTTGAAGGGCTGCCCCGCCAGTTCATGCGCCTTCGCTTCGAGCACGACGAGGCGCTCGGAGAGTTCCTGGCTCTGCCGCGCCAGCACCGCCGAATCGATCAGCACGCCATGCCGCTCGATGCGCACCAGCACGGCGGCGGTCGGCATCTCGATCTGTTCGTAGACGTGGCGCATCCCGGCGTGGTCGGGCGTGGTCAGGTCGGGCCAGAGCGTCTGGTGGACCTGCATCGTCATCTCGCTGTCCTCGCCGGAGTAGCGGGACGCACGTTCCACATCGACCTGGCTGAACGGGATCTGGTGCGCACCCTTGCCGCAGAGATCCTCGTAGCTCAGCCCGCTGCGGCCGAGGTGGCGCTGGGCGAGGCTCTCCAGCCCGTGCGGCTTGTGGGCTTCGAGCACGTAGCTTTCGAGCATCGTGTCGTGG
>JBEANV010000586.1:0-2992 GCA_041165285.1 Pseudomonadota bacterium
CGCCGCATGGGCGTGATCGACATCGCGGCCGAGTCGGCGCTGCTGGCGGTCTCCGGCTCGGACATCGTGCTGATCGCGGTGCCCGTGGCCGCGAGCGAGGCCACGTTCAAGGCAATCCGCCACATGGTCGAGCCGGGCACGCTGTTCATGGATGTGGGCAGCACCAAGCGCGACGTGGTGGACGTGGCGCGCCGTGTCTTGCGCGAGCGCATCGGCAGTTTCGTGCCGGCGCATCCGATCGCGGGCAAGGAAGTCGCCGGGGTCGAGCACGCCGACGTGCAGCTCTACCAGGGCAAGCAGGTCATCCTCACGCCACTGCCGCAGACCGACCCGGTGATGGTGCAGAAGGCCACCGATGTCTGGGCCGCCATCGGCTGCCAGGTGCTGCGCATGACGCCGGAGAACCACGACACCGCGTTCGCCGCCGTCAGCCACCTGCCGCACCTGCTGGCCTTCGCCTACTTCAACGCCATGCTGGCGCAGCCAGCGGGGCGCGAGTTCCTGTCGCTGGCCGGCCCCGGTTTCCGCGACTTCACGCGCATCGCGGCGGGCGATCCGAACGTCTGGCGCGACATCCTGCTGAGCAACCGCGAGGAGATCCTCAAGCAGTCGCAGCGCCTGCGCCACGCCCTGGATGCCTTCGAGGTCGTCATGCGTTCGGGCAACACCGAGGCGCTCGAAGACCTCATCCGCACCGCCTCCGATGGTCGCGCCGGCTGGCAGATGAATGCCCGTCCGGCCACGGCCCGCTGAACCCGCCCGCTGCCTTTCGCTCCGCTCCGCGCCATGTACTCGATCCCGTTCCTCGACCTCCCGCCGCTCGGCCACGCCCAGGGCACCGTGCAGCTTCCCGGCTCCAAGAGCATCTCCAACCGCCTGCTGCTGCTGGCCGGCCTGAGCGAGGGCACGACGACGCTGGTCGATCTGCTCGATTCGGACGACACCCGCGTGATGCTGGACGCGCTGCGCACCCTCGGCTGTGCGATCGAGGAGGACGGGCGCTTCACCCGCATCACCGGGTTCGCCGGGCGGCCCGCCGTGCGCGAGGCCGAACTGTTCCTGGGCAACGCGGGCACGGCGATGCGCCCGCTGACCGCCGCGCTGTCGGTGATCTCGACGCTGGTGGCCGACACCGCGTTCACGCTCGGCGGCGTCAAGCGCATGCACGAGCGGCCGATCGGCGATCTGGTGGACGCGCTGCGCGGGCTGGGCGGCGTGGTCGAGTGCCTTGGCGTTGAAGGCTATCCGCCGCTGCGCGTGGCGGGCGGCGTGCTGAAACTGGACACGCCGGTGCGGGTGCGCGGCGATGTGTCGAGCCAGTTCCTGACCGCGCTGCTGCTGGCGCTGCCGCTGGCGGCGACGGATCGGGCGGTGACGATCGAGGTGGTCGGCGAGCTGATCTCCAAGCCCTACATCGAGATCACGCTGAACCTGCTGCAACGCTTCGGCATCGCGGTCGAGCGCCACGGTTGGGAGCGGTTTGTCATCCCCGCCGGCAGCCGCTATGTCACGCCGGGCGAGGTGCATGTCGAAGGTGATGCGTCGTCGGCGTCGTACTTCATCGCGCTCGGCGCCATCGCGGGCGTGGACGCGCCGGTGCGCATCGAGGGCGTGGGCAGTGCGTCGATCCAGGGCGACATCCGCTTCGTCGAGGCCGCCGAGGCGATGGGCGCGGTGGTCCGTGCCGAGCCGAATGCGCTGGAGATCCGCCGCGGCGCGTGGCCCTTGAAGGCGATCGACCTCGACTGCAACCACATCCCCGACGCGGCGATGACGCTGGCCGTGATGGCGCTCTACGCGGACGGGCCGTCCACGCTGCGCAACATTGCGAGCTGGCGCGTGAAGGAAACCGACCGCATCGCCGCGATGGCCTGCGAGCTGCGCAAGCTCGGTGCCACGGTGGAGGAGGGCGCCGACTTCATCCGCATCGAGCCGCTGGCGACCTTCCAGCCCGCCGCCATCCACACCTACGACGACCACCGCATGGCGATGTGCCTGTCGCTGGCGGCGTTCAACCGGCTGAACCCGGCGGGGGACGGCGAGGCGGCGGTGCCGGTGCGCATCCTTGACCCGAAGTGCGTCGCCAAGACCTTCCCTGACTACTTCGAGGCGCTGTTCTCGGTGGTGGCCGCCCGGCCGGCGGACATCCCGGTGCTGACCATCGATGGCCCGACCGCTTCCGGCAAGGGCACGCTGTCCGCAGGCGTGGCCGCACGGCTGGGCTACCACACGCTCGATTCCGGCTCGCTGTACCGTGTCACGGCGCTGGCGGCCTGCCGTGCAGGGGTCTCGGCGGACGACGAGGTGGGGCTGGCGGCGATCGCCCGCTCAATGGCGCTGCGCTTCGAGGGCGTGCGCGTGCTGCTGGCTGGTGAGGACGTGAGCGACGAGCTGCGCGACGAGGCGGTCGGCACGATGGCGTCGCAGATCTCGGCGTGGCCGGCGGTGCGGGTGGCGCTGTTCGATCTGCAGGTCAGTTTCCGGCAATTGCCGGGCCTGGTGGCCGACGGGCGCGACATGGGCACGGTCATCTTCCCCGATGCGCAGCTCAAGATTTTCCTCACGGCGACGGCCGCCGCACGGGCCGAGCGTCGGCTCAACCAATTGATTTCCAAGGGAATTCCTGCTAGTCTCGAAGACCTTCGAGCCGACTTGGAGGCGCGTGACGAGCGGGACAAGACCCGCGCCACCGCGCCCTTGAAGCCGGCTGAAGACGCGCTCTTGCTGGACAACTCGCAGCTCGGCATCGAAGCCTCGATGCAGCAGGTGGGGGTCTGGTGGAACGCGAGCCAACCGTTCGACGCAAGGCCGGCGCCCGCCGTCTGACCCGCCGACCGGATCAGCAACCTAACCCCGCCACGGAAGTGGCACCCGCCGCCGGGGTGTCCCGGTGCAGAAAGTCCCCAATGTCCCAAGCAGCTATGGCCGATTTCGGCATGGATTCCTTCGCGTCGATGTTCGAGGAGTCGCTCCAGCGCTCCAACATGCGCGC
>JBEANV010000587.1:0-9489 GCA_041165285.1 Pseudomonadota bacterium
CCAGCAGCGCGGACTTGTGGTCCAGGCTGTCGGCCCACAGGAGCTGCTGCTCGATGTTGGCGTGGTTGTCGGTGTGGTTGGCGATCTCGATGCGCTGGGCGTCGTCCTTGAGGATCTGGTCGGCCAGACGGCCCACCTGACCCGCGAAGGTGGCGCTGACCATGACGGTCTGGCGCTCGGCGGGCAGCGATTCGGCGATGCGCTCGATGTCTTCGATGAAGCCCATGTCCAGCATGCGGTCGGCTTCGTCGAGCACCAGCAGCTCGACCTGGCCGAGGATGGCCTTGCCGCTGTCGAGGTGGTCGATCAGGCGACCCGGGGTGGCGATCAGCAGGTCGAGCTGGCCACGCAGCGCGGCCAATTGGGCGCCATAAGGCACGCCGCCGACGACGGTGGCGACGCGCAGGCCCTGGACGTGGCGACCGTAGGTCATTGCAGCCTTGGAAACTTGCAGCGCGAGTTCACGCGTCGGGGTCAGGATCAGGACACGTGGGCCCTTGTTCGGCTGGTAACCCTTGATGCCACGGGCAGCAGCATCGGCGCGGGCGGCCAGCACACGCTCCAGGGCGGGCAACACGAAGGCAGCGGTCTTGCCGCTGCCTGTGTTCGAGCAGACGCGCAGATCGGAGCCAGCGAGGGCGGCGGGAATGGTGCGGGCTTGGACTTCGGTCGGGGTCTCGTAACCGGAATCGGTCAGGGACTTCAGCAGGACTTCGTTCAGGCCAAGGGTATCAAAGCTCATGGGTTCTCATCTGGCACCGTCGATGGGCGCCGTTCAGGCTAGCGCAGTCAGCACAACACGTGCGACAAACGCAATGGCGGGCCAGCGTCCATGGGGCGTCATCCGTCAACGCGCCACGCTCGCAGCTTCAAAAGGGTGGAGAAAAAGCCCGCCCGGGTCGAACAGCATCGCCGCCGACCGCGCCTGCAGCCCCGCAATCAAGATCCTGAACAACAACAGGATTCGACGGCCGGAGGGATGAGGGGAAAGAGGAAGGTCAGAGGGGATGAACGAAACAGCTGTGCCTGTTGTCGTTGCTGCCATGCGAAGGTACGTTTTGGTACGTCGCGGCAGTTGCGTCAGAGACAGCAGCGGCGATTGTAGCGTATTCCCGGAGTTGATGTTGCGCTGCATCATCAAAATCTGCCCAGAATGAAGTGGCGGTGTAACCCTCGCTGGCTACGATGGACTTTCCGTGACCCTGCACTGCGAAAGCCCTTCCATGCACCTCCAGCCCTGCCGAATCGCCTTGATCGCCCACGATGGCAAGAAGAACGACATGGTGGCGCTGGCCACGGAATTCCGCAGCCTGTTGACTGCCTGCACGCTGTGTGCGACCGGAACGACCGGATCGCGCTTGCAAGCCGAAGTGGGCCTGACGGTGGAGCGCTTGCTGAGTGGACCGCTCGGAGGCGATCTGCAGATCGGGGCGCGGCTGGCGGTCGGGGAGATTGACGTGGTCATCTTCCTGCGCGACCCGATGACCCCGCAGCCGCATGAACCCGACATCAACGCCCTGGTGCGGGCGAGTGATGTGCATGACGTACCGTGTGCCACCAATGTGAGCACGGCACGCCTGCTGCTGCGGCAACTGGCAATGCAGTTGGCCGCAGCGGAGTCCGGTCAGCCCTGAACCACCTTGTGGTATGCGGCGGGCACCGGCCAGCCAGCGTCCTGGCAGACCTTGATGATCGCTTCGTTGGTGTCGAAATAGACCTGCCAGTAGTTGTCGGTGTGCGTGTACGGGCGCACCGAAATCACCGGGCCTTCGAGCTTGAAGTCGAGCAGGTTCACTTCCGGCGCCGGGCTGGCGACAACGTTGGGGATTTTGGCAACCGCTGCCTTCAGGCGGGCGATGGCGTCCAGTGCATCGACACCCTGGGCGAGTTGCGCGGTGCGCTCGACGCGGCGCGACGGCAGTGCGGAGAAGTTCTGCACCGTGTCGCCGAAGACCTTGCCGTTGCCGACCAGGGTCATCACGTTGTCCGGGGTGATGATGGTGGTGGCGAACAGGCCGAGTTCGTGGACGGTGCCGGTCATGCCGCCGATGCTGACAAAGTCGCCGACCTTGAAGGGGCGCAGCACCAGCATGAAGGCGCCCGCGGCAAAGTTGCCGAGCATGCCGCTCCAGGCCGCACCGATGGCCACACCCGCGCCAGCCAGCATCGCGGCGAAGGATGTGGTCTGGATGCCGAAGTAGCCCAGGATGCCCAGGACCAGGGTGATGTTCAGCGCGATCGTGATGATCGAGCCTAGGTACTTGGTCAGTGTCGGGTCGATCGAGTTGCGGTTCATGCCCGCCTGGATCAGTCCGACCACCTTGCCGATCAGCCACCGGCCCACGATCCAGAAGGCGAGCGCCGCCAGGATCTTGATGCCCAGGTCCAGAGCGGTCGTGCTCAGGAAGTTCTGGATCGATTGCATGTCCATCGCGGAAGTCCTCAGTCGCTAAGTGCAAAATTGCACGGTACAACTGTGAAGGAATTCCGGAATTAAAGCTACCTTCTTTGGTCGGGGATAGTGCCTAGCAGGTGCCTGCCAGCAAGAGCAACCGAGGGCGGTCAAGGCTGCGCGCGGCGCCGAAGCCCGCTACATGCCGGGCCTGCAGCGGGTGCAGGCGAACCCAGCGGAAATCGGGCAGCTGCGTGAGCATTTCCGCGCCCGGGTGCCGGGCCAGGTAGACGGCCGCTGCCTGGCGAGCGCTGTCCGTGTCAGGTGCCGGCCAGGAAGCTTCCACCTCCAGGCTGACCCGGGCCAGGGCATGCACGTTCTCGGCCGTGTCCTCGCGCTCGGTCACCAGCAAGCTGGCGCGGGCATGGACGTGCAACTGCCGGGTGTGTGCAGCCAAGCCGCTGACCAACAGCACGCAATCGCCTGTGTGCGGGTCAATGGCGTAGGGAACCATCGACAGCGAGACCTCGCCCTGCTCGTCGAGCGTGCCGAGCGCCGCTGTCAGCCGCCCAAGCAGCAAGGCTTTCAGCGCCAGATCCAGACGGGACAGCGGTGCGCTGTCCGTTCGATTGACCGAGGCAGCAGTCTCGGCCACGGTTCAGCCGGCTTGCTGGATACCGGCAATGGCCCAGTTGCGGCTGCGGTCGCTCGGCTGGATCAGGTGCCAGACCTCGTCGAACGGAGCGGCCTGTGCGCCGGCTTCTTCGCGGATCAGACCGGTGTAGCGCACGCTGACGACATCCCGCTGGGCTTCGCGGTCGAAGTCGATGATCTCGGCACGCACCTCGACCACGTCGGTTTCCTGTGCGCGGCTGCCGCGGTCCTGCAGATCCGCGCGGATGCTGGCGAACATCTCTGGCGTGGTGAACTCGCGCAGGTCGTTCAGGTCGCTGCGGTCATTGGCTGCCTGCATGCGGATGAAAATCATGCGGGCGATGCGCTCGAAGCCGGGGCGGTCGAAATCCGCCGGGAGGCTGGCTGCAGACGGCGCCGAACTGGCCGGGGAGAAGCTGGCGGCAGCACTGCCAGGAGCACCTGCGCTGACCGTGCCGGGCCAGCTCACGCTGTGTGCCGAGCGCTGTGCAGGTGCGTCGGCTTGCGCTGACGCGGTGCCGAAGCCGGCGCCCGGTCCCGCGCTTGCGCCCGCCATCGCAGGACGCTGGCCGTTCCCGGCCGAGCGGCGCTTGAACCACGCAAAAGCGGCGAATGCGGCCATGACCAGCAGTGCCACCATCAACATGTTGCCGAAAGCTTCACCCATGCCGAAATGGCTCATCAGAGCGGCAATGCCGAGACCGGCAGCCAGACCGGCGAGCGGGCCCATCCATGAGCGCTTGCCCGCGGCCGCGGCCGCGCCGGTCGCGGCGGCACCGGCCATTGGCGCGGTCGGTGCGGCCTGCTGCGGGGCTTGCGCCGGCGCGTTCTGCATCGGGGTGCTCTTGGAAGGAAGGCTGCGTTGCAGGCCGGAAGACCCACCGCCGCCCAGGCGCTTGGCCTCGGAAAGTGCGGGAGCCAGGGCCGTGCTCAGCGCGAGCACACACACCGCGGTACGCCAGAATCGGTTCATCTTGTCCTCTAGGGTGGGGGAAAAAGGGTGAGGCAACGTCAGGCCGTGAGACTGCTGTACCGCCGGAAAGTTCCGGCGGCACAGCTCTGATTCAAAGCGCCGGGGCGTGGACCCGGATGCGCGTGTGGGCTGCGGCGACGGTGACGACTTGTCCCGCCCGGATCTTGCAGGTCTTGCGGGACTCGGGTTGACCGTCCACCTGGACCGCGCCATCGGCCACCAGTGTCTTGGCAGCACCACCGCTGTGGGCAACCGCGGTGGCCTTGAGCAGGGCGTCGAGGGGAATGAATTCGCCGCGCAGTTCGAAATCGATCAGGTTCATGGACCCGATCGTACGTCAGTCGACGGTGCGTACCACCGTGGGCCTGCCAGCCTTGTCGACCGACTCGCCGCGGGCACGGCGTTCGGCGTACTCGCGGATCGACGCCGGCAGCCGACCCAGCAGCCAGCGCATGGCCAGCGGAATCAGCACCAGGTCATCGACCACGCCGATCACCGGCAGCACATCGGGGATGAGGTCGATTGGCGAGAGCAGATAGGCGACCATGCCAACCGCGCCGACCTTGAGCCAGCGCGGCGACTGCGGGTGCTGCAGGGCATACCAGAGCACTTGCGCATCGACCTTGATGAGGGTCCACACCACCGCGATACGTTTCCACATGTTCAACCTCCGGGACGGACGACGAGCGTCCTGATTCTGCGACAGAAATCCGCCCGGTTCCTGAACTGAAGTTCAGGCTCATGCGCCCCGGCGGCCAGCCCGTAACGCAGGGCTGGCCGCCGGGGATGACATGCCCGGCCATCGCGCCGGCGTGCTCGGTTCAGCGCTCGGCAGCGGTGAACTTGAGCGACGTGCCGCTGGTGGCGGTGACGATCCAGTCGCTGGCGTCGGTGGTGGCGACCGAGCCCTTGCCGGTCGTGATCAGGGGCAGCGCGTAGCGGGACTTGGGCAGCAGCCAGGTCAGGTCGGTGAGCGAGGTCGGGTGCGTGACGGTGAAGGTCGAGAACCCGAGGTTGCTGGCTGCGCTCCAGTTGGTCGCCAGGCGACGCTCGCTGAACTGCGCGAGCTGCGTCATCGTGTACCAGCGGAACTTGCCGGCGGCCTGCAGCGTGTCGGCGGCGGTCATCAGCGGATTGAGCGCAGGCAGGTGGCCGCGGGCTCCGGGTGGGTGGTTGTAGAACATCCGGTTGGTGCGCTTGTTCACCACGAAGGTCTGCAGGTCCAGCAGCCACTGGCCCGACACGGTGTCCGACACGCCAAAGTCCTCGAACTCCTCGAAGGTGCCGTACTGCTCGAACGGCGTGAGCGGGAAGCTCCAGACCTTGTTGCTCAACCGGCTGCCGGCGCGCCAGGACCGGATGGCCGCTGCACCGGTATCGCCGACGAAGTACATGCCGACCACGCCGCGGTTGTCCAGCCAGTTGACCGCCCAGGTCGGGTTGTTGCCCTGCGGCGCCGAGTATTCAGTGGTTTTCTTGCCGTACTGGCGTTCGACCGCGGCGAAGTTCAGCTCCAGCCAGGGCTGGTAGAGGGCTGCGTTGGTTTCTGTCGCGCCCAGGCCGTAGAGGTCGTGGTTCCAGCCGCCGTGGGAGGCCAGCTCGTGCCCCACGGCCAGCGACTTGAGGCGCTTGAACTGCGTCTGGGAGGCGTTGTTCGTGTCCAGGTGCATCCCCAGGCCGTCTCCCAGAGCGACCGTGTCAGGCCCTGCCGTGAAGTGGATCGAGAAGGGGCCACGCTTGAAGAGGGTCGTCGTGTCGAGCAGGAACTTGGCGTCGGCCGTCAGATCGTCCCCGTCGTCGACGTGCCAGTTGTAGACCAGCCCGCCCACGCCTTTGGGCTGGACCGACATCGTCGGCATCTGGACGTGCTGGCGGGCGAAGAGGTTGAGGAAGCCGTGCAGTGGCGCGCTGTCGGTGCCGATGGCCTTGAAGTAACCCAGCGGCAGGTTGACGAATAGCACGTTGCCGCTGCCCACCGGGCGGCTGCCGGCGACGAGGCCGTGGTCGGGCGAGGTCAGGTAGGGCGTGCCGGCGTAGGTGCCCTGCGTGACGAAGGTGAAGTAGTCGAGGTAGCCATAGCCGTAGCTGCTGATGGCTTTCGGCGGTGTGGCGGCGGCGGCTGCGGCAAGGCGGATGGTGGTGGTGGCGCTGGAGGTTGTGCTGGTGGTCGTGGTCGTGGTCGTTGACGTGGTGGTGCCGGTGACCTTGGGCGCCAGCTTGACGCTGGTGGTGGTCGGCAGGCTGTTCAGGCCGAGCAGGTCGCGCACGGCCTGCGTGGTCATCGTCTGTGCATTGCGCACGTTGCGCGAGCTTTCGTCGGCGCGCCGGAGCGCACGGGCTTCGATGAAGCTGCGCATCGCTTTCGTGCCGACCGGATCGGCGGTGGTGGTCTGCACGAACTGGGCGCTGGTGCTGGTCGTGCGCGCCAGGGTGGTGGGCGCTGTCCAGGTCATGTACTTGCCCGGGGGCAGGCGCAGGTTGTCCAGCGTGGTGCCGTCGCCGACCACCGGGCCGAAGCCGACCATGCGGTCCAGCAGCGTGTCGTAGAGCGTGTAGTCCACGCCGGCCAGTGCCGAGAAGCGCGACTTGCCCGGCGCATAGACCCCGCTGGCGGTCAGCGCGCCTGCGTCATAGACCAGCATCAGCTTGCCGCCGAGGTTGGCGTATTGCGTCACTGCGGTGACGATGGCGTCGCTGGCCTGCTGGTGGGCACTGTCGGGCAGGATCAGGCCAGCGATCTGGGCCGCGGCCGTGGCGCCGAGTGCGAGGAACTGCGTGTCCGTCATCGTCTGCAGGCGGATGCCTTCCTCGGCGGCCGAGTCGGTCCAGACCTTGACCGGCCACGCAGCAACGTTGGCACCGTCCGGCACCAGCATGACCAGCGTGTCCCGGGCGGGGGCGGCTTGGGCAGTTGGGACGAGCAGGCCGATGCCGAGCAGCAGCGAGGCGGTCAGCGTCGTGAGGCTGGCGCGGGTGGCGCTGGGGCGGGCGGGGTACTTGTTTGGTTGCATGGGGTCTCTCCTGAGTCGTTGGTCGGGTGCGAGGGACGGGAAATCAACCGCCTGCGCTGGTCGGCGCGGGCAGCGGGGCCTGTGGCGGTCCGGGTTCGGCCAGCCACAGCAGCCACAGCAGGTCGCTCACCTGGAAAGGCCAGGCGAAGGGCGCGGCTGGCTTGAGCCAGGCGGCGCGGGCGCGTGCCACCCAGTCCGTGGCGGCTGCGGTGTCACCGACGCAGTGCGCGGCCACGGCGGCGGCCGGCCACCAGAAACCGGCCGGATCGACATTGCGGGTTTGCCAGGCGTTGTCGTTGGTGCGCCACTGGGCGGCGGCGCGCGGCCAGGCGCTGCGCGAGGCGTTGAAGCCGGCGGGCTGGCCGGACGTGCTCCACAGCAGTGGCCAGGCCTGGGCCATCGTGTCCGGGTACCAGCGGCTGGTCTGCGCGGAGGCCGCGTCCTGGCTGACCCGCCACAGGCCGGCGCCGGCGTCCCAGAGTTGCTGCTCGACGCCGCTGCCGGTGCGCTGCGCGCGGTCGCGGCTGGTCTGCGCCGCCTGCGGCTGCGCCCAGACCTTGTCCTGCACAAACGCCAGCGCGCGCCAGCCCGCCGCCACTTCGACCGCGTCCATCAGGTAGGCCACCGGGTGGCTGCGCTTGGCCCAGCTCAGGCCGTTGGTCTGTTGCAGCCGGAGCAGCGTGGTGGCGGCCCGCTCCAGTGCCGCGCGCACCGCTGGCTCGCGCAGCAGCGCCGCATCACCGCCGTTGTCCACGTAGGCTTTGGCCATGAGGAACAGCGAGGCGATCGTGCTGTCGGTGGCGTCGATCTGGTTGCAGTGGCGGGCGTCGATGTCGGGCGGGCACATCGATTCCTGCGATCCGTCCGCCAGCACCCAGCGGTCGTGCAGTACGCCCTGGTCGGTGCCCCGCAGTGGCAGGTGGCGCACCTGCCAGCGCAGCCAGTCGGCGGCCTCGGTGCGCAGGCTGGGATCGACCCGCAGCGCGCCGATCAGGCCGAGGTTGCCCTCGTAGGCGGCGATGTGGTGCCAGGGACGTTTCTGGCTGTCGATGTGGGCGGCGGCCAGCGCACGGCGCACGGCACCGTTGCTGTTCTGGCCAGGGGCGCGCACGACCAGTTGGCGCATCGTCAGCACGGCGGCGTCACGGAAGGCCGCGTCCACCAGCGTCCCCGGTGGGCACAGGCTGTCCATGGGTGGTGTGCTGGCGTTCACCTGCGCGGTGGCCGGGGTCAGGGCCAGGGTGGCCGTGGCCACTGCGGCCACCGCGCTCAGGCGCCGCAGGGTGTACGCAAGGGTCCGAAGGGTCTGGAGAGACTGGATGGAGGGCATGGGGCTTTCAGGGAATGGGTGCGGGTTGCAGACGTGCGTTGGCCCAGCCCATGGCCCAGCCGTAGAGCGCCACGAACCCGATGATGGCCACCATGACGCCGAACAGCAGGTGCAGCAGCGGCATGGCCAGCAGGCCCCAGGCGTGCAGCACCAGGGCGTGCAGCGCGAACAGCAGCGGTGCGAGCAGGAAGAGGTAGGCCCAGGTCAGCAGGGTCAGCGCGGTCCGTTGCGCCCACGTCACGGCAAACAGGTAGTAGGTGCAGAGGTGGATCCACGGCGCCAGCAGCATCAGCGCCCAGCACTGCTGCAGGCCGTTGCCGATGTGCTCGCTGACCGAGTGCGGGAAGCTCGCTGGCCAGATCCAGAAGAACAGCACCGCGGCGCCGTGGATGATCGCGGCGAAGCGCAGCAGGTAGCAGGCCGGCCGTGCCACGTCCGGCAGCATCCCTGACAGCCACCACACCGCCACCACGCCGATGGCGTTGAACATCAGCGTCGTCGTCAGCGGCGCGCTGACGAACAGCGTGATGACCGGCGTGGCGACCTGGAACGGTAGGTTGCCGTGTTCGGTGATGGCCGAGAAGCGCCCGGACAGCTCCATGCGCGTCAGCCACCAGATCAACTCCGAGGACCACAGCGTGGCGATCGACTGCCGCAGCAGCACCAGCACCGCTGTCAGCGCCAGCGCCAGCAGCACGGACCCCGCCAGCCGGTTCGGTGGCAGGTGCAGCCCCCAGATCGAGCGGTGCATCTGCACGCGCCCGCCACGCGCGCCGCGTGGGGTGAGTTCGCCGAGCACGGCGTGCAACACCGAGTGCTGGAAGTCAGGCCGGGTGGGTCGGATGGATCTGCCGAACATGGATGCGGAATCTCCGTGGGAGCGCGTCACCACTCACAACTGCAGGAACAGGCCACCGCCGACGGTGGTGCGGCGATAGCTCGGATTCAGGTAGCGCTCGGCGTGCAGGCTCATGCCCCAGTCCGGCGCCAGCCAATAGCGCCAGTCGACGCTCAGCGACTGGCTGTCGAAGCCCACCAATTGCGCCGCTGACCCGACGCTCTGGTAAGCCTCGCTTCCGTGGCTGGCGCGCACCGCGAGGGATTGCAGCCCCTCGGTGCCCAGCGTCAC
>JBEANV010000588.1:0-3253 GCA_041165285.1 Pseudomonadota bacterium
GGTCGGTCACACCGACAACCAGGCTAGTCAACCATGCGCGTTCTGATATTTGGAGCTTCAGGGATGGTTGGCGGTGGCGTGCTGCGAGAGTGCCTTCGTGCGCCCGATGTCGAACAAGTGATTTCGGTTGGCCGTACAGCACTTGCTATGGCTCATGCCAAGCTTGTTCAATCAGTGCGGCCCAACTTCGCAATCGACCCGTCCACCATCTTGGACGATGAACTGCGCGGTGTGGATGCCTGTTTTTATTGCTTGGGCGTGTCGTCATCCGGTATGACGGAAGAACAGTACACCGGCGTGACCTACCGATTGACGCTGTTGCTGGCGGAGCGCTTGGCCAAGCTCAGCCCCAACGCCACGTTCGTGTACGTCTCTGGAGCTGGAGCTGATAGCAGCGAGCAAGGTCATTCCATGTGGGCACGCGTGCGAGGCAAGACTGAGAACGCACTTCTTCGCCTCCCCTTCAAACGCGTTCACGCAATCAGGCCCGCCATCATCCAGCCTCTGAACAATCAGGTTTCAAAAACGGATTCGTACCGCGTCTTCTACAAGGTGCTGGGTCCTTTGCTCACGGTCGGCAGAAAACTGTTCCCATCGCATGTGCTTAGCACCGAGGTCATCGGCCAGGCAATGCTACAGATTGCTCGACATGGCGCACACGCGCCTGTGCTCAACGCGCCGGCCATCTATGCTGCGTCTTTGTCATAGGCTGAGCTGCGCAAGCGCGACAGCCCGCCGTATTGCAGTAGTCCTAATCCATCGCCCGAAAAGCAGCCATTGGTCAACGACTGCTCCTGGCCGACACCAGACTTGGCTGGCGAATCGCTGAACGACCGAAGCCGCTGCAAAGCTGCCCCTCATGGCCCGCCCCCGCAAACCCACGCGCAGCCTGGCAAGCCTGAACCACCCTCCTCCGCCAGATACGGCCTCCACGCCTCAATCAAATCAGGCGCGTCCTTCCAGGTTCGCTCATAAAGCGCCCGCACTTCCTGCACAAGCTTGCCCTCGGGCACATCGTACTGGGCGTCGATGTAAGGCCGGGCCAGCTCAAACAGCTCGTGTGAGGGCAGGCAAGAGGTTCCCAGCGCCCGCTCACGGTGCCGGTCGATCGCGAGGAGCCACGTTGGGAAGAAGTCGTAGCCGGGTGTGTGGATGTCGTCGTACCCAGTGAGCGCGATGTGGCACTTGGCCAGGTGCCAATCCGCCAGTTCCGCCAGCGCTTGAGCAAAGTGCCCGTCCTTCTCCCACGCACCGCGCAAGACCTCGAACGGCGAGGTCTCTGCCAAGGTGTCGAGGTCTGCGCTGGTGGGTCGCGCCCTTGACAGGAACCACATCAGCGCAAGCAATTGCTCCTCCAGTTCGACCCGATGTGACCCCAGCTGGCGCAAGCGGGCTTCGAACAAAGGGTAGAACGCGACGCACTGCTGGAACTCTTCCTCAAAGCCGAAGCACGACAGTGCAGCCGCAGCCACCGTCAATTCCAGGTACCGCTGCGCATCGCGGAAGCTGACCTCCCCGACGGCGGCGGCCAGGTTGGGAAACTTGGTCATGGATGCGAGGTAGGCACGCTCCAGGAACGCCCGCTCCAGCAAGCGAAGTCGCCAGCAATCGCGCAGCGTGCCCGCCATCGAGGTATCTCCCATCAGCAACCTGCGCGAGGCGCGCCGTTGGATCCAACTCGTCTGCAGACCCATGTCGAACGCGACAAGCCATGGGTCCGTCTCGTCTCCATGGCTGGGCAATGTCCACCGAGCGTACGGCGGCACCAGCGAATCTGCCGCTTCGTCCGGATGGAGCGCGCTCTCATCGTCCAACAGCTTGCGAAGCGACTTGATGCGGCGGGCGCGGAGCTTCGATGCCTGCTGGGCCGGATCGACCGTTCTCGTCGGCTGCACGAAACCGACCGCCGTGAGGTGGATGCGGGCCGGCGCGTAAAACTCGTCCGCGCCAAAGTCATCTGAAATGGTCACCACCTTCTTGCGCGCCATGCCGTTGATGCGCTCGAAGTCGTCGGGGGCGAGCACGGCGAAGCGGTAGGCATCGTCTCCGACATCGATGTGCGCCAGGCGCAATCCGATCTGCTGCAGTTGATCGCGCAAGTGAGACAGCACGTTGGGGTTGCGCAGGACCTCGCCCTGGTCCATGTCCGTCAGATGGTCGACAAAGGACCAATCCACCGTGCGGCCCAGGCGGGCCAGCATGAGGTCGGCGCCGTTGATGATGCCGGCGGTCTCTTCACGCCAGTCGATGCAGGCAAGAGATCCCTGGTCGATGGCTGCGTCCAGCAGCTCATGCAAACCCTCCGGCGGATCGGCGGCCTCGCTCAGCAGCACTGAGGCGAGCTCGGTCAAGTCAAGCTTGGGCTTGCGTGGCATCGGGTGTGCTCCTCCATGTTGGACTGTAGCCCGCAAGCAATGTAAGACAGTCGACCATATCGCGCCCACAAGTCTCCCCCACACATCGGGCACCATGTCGCCATGCCCCAGCCCGACCTCACCCCCACCTGGCAGCGCACCTGGTCCGACCTCGGCGCCACCCCGCCCGCCACGCTGCTGCCCCAACTCCTGGCCGCCTACGCCGAGCCCCAGCGCCACTACCACTCGGTGCAGCACCTGTCCGAATGCATGGCCCACCTGGGCCCGGCCCTGCACCTGGCGCAACGCCCGGGCGAGGTCGCCATCGCGCTGTGGTTCCACGATGCCGTCTACCAGCTGCGCAGCGGCGACAACGAGGCGCAAAGCGCCGCCTGGGCGCAGCGTGAATTGATGGCGGCGGGCGTGGGGGCGGATGCATGTGCGCGCGTCGAGGCGCTCATCATGGCCACGCGCCACGATGCCCAGCCCACCGAGCCCGACGCCCGCCTGCTGGTCGATGTGGACCTGGCCATCCTGGGCGCCCCGCCCCAGCGCTTTGCCGAGTACGAAGCCCAGGTGCAGCTTGAATACGCCTGGGTGCCCAAGTGGCTGTTCAAGCGCAAGCGCCGCGCGGTGCTGCGCGGCTTCCTCGACCGCTCGCCGATCTACAGCACCGATCACTTCCGCACGCTGCTGGAAGCGCAAGCCAGGGTGAACCTGGCTGCGTCCATGGCCTGACTCGATTTGCTTGCATAGCGGGAAGGCCCGAGCAACGAACGCACGCTACGGACATGGAATCGGCCCTGACCCCTCGTTTCCTCCTCATTCGTGATGACTTTCGACTGGCCACCATGGCTGGGTCTCGACATGATGTGACAACGGGAACGCGCCAAAACCTG
>JBEANV010000589.1:0-4626 GCA_041165285.1 Pseudomonadota bacterium
AAGTCGCTCAAGGGCGTGGACGTGATCCAGTTCGACGCCGAGGGCAAGATCACCGAGTTCGAGGTGATGGTGCGCCCGCTGAGCGGCCTGCAGGCCCTCGGCGAGGAGATGGGACAGCGGCTGGCGCCGTATCTGGCCGCGTACAAAGCGGCCAAGCCGGGCGCCTGAAACCGTGAATCTGCGGTTAAACTGCACGCCGCCAGGAGAGAGCCGCGCCCAGAGCCGGCCGCCGAAGGCGCAGAGGCCCCCGTGAAACGGGGTTTCGAACGCTCAGGCAAAAGGACTGGCAAACGTCGCCCGCAGGGCGGCGTCACCTCACTGGAGAGAGACCGCGCGGTGCTTCGGCACCGATCGCGGTCCACCGAAGGGGCAAGCGCGACACCGGCCACACCGGGGTCGCGTCAATCTCTCAGGTAAAGCGGACAGCGAGGGCACCACCACCGACACCGGTGGACCGATCCGTTCAAGATCCGTTGCCTTCGAGAAGCCTGCCCATGTCCGCCGACGCCCCCGCCACCACAGCCGCCCCGCTGCTGCAAACACCGCTGCACGCCCTGCACCTCGAACTCGGCGCCCGCATGGTGCCGTTCGCCGGCTACGCGATGCCGGTGCAGTACCCCGCCGGCATCATCGCCGAGCACCGCCAGTGCCGCGAGTCGGCCGCGCTGTTCGACGTTTCGCACATGGGGCAGCTTCGCCTTGTTGGCGCGGACGCCGCCGCGGCGCTGGAGTCGCAGGTGCCGCAGGACATCCAGGATCTGCCGGTCGGCAAGCAGCGTTACGCCTTCTTCACGAACGAGGCGGGCGGCCTGCTCGACGACCTGATGGTCACGCGCCGGGCGGACGACCTCTTCCTCATTGTCAATGCAGGCTGCAAGGACGCGGACACGCGCCACCTCGTCGAGCGCATCGGCGGGCGCTGCCAGGTCATCCCGATGCCGGACCACGCGCTGCTGGCTCTGCAGGGTCCGAAGGCGGCTGAGGCACTGGCGCGGCTGGACGCGGGTGTCGCCGCGCTGACCTTCATGTCCGGCGGCACGTTCACGCTGGCCGGCGCCGAGTGCTTCATCACCCGCTCGGGCTACACGGGCGAGGACGGTTTCGAGATTTCCGTGCCGGCAGCACAGGCCGAAACGCTGGCCCGCGCCCTGCTCGCGCTTCCCGAAGTCGCCCCTGCGGGTCTCGGCGCCCGCGACACGCTGCGCCTCGAAGCGGGCCTGTGCCTCTACGGCCACGACATCGACACGGCGACCACCCCGGTGGAAGCCGGGCTGACCTGGGCAATCCAGAAGGTGCGCCGGCCCGGTGGTGCGCGTGCGGGTGGCTATCCCGGCGATGCCACCATCGGCGCGCAGCTCACCCAGGGCGCCACCACCAAACGCATCGGCCTGACCGGGCTGGAGCGCACACCCGTCCGCGAAGGCGCCCCCCTCGTCGATGCGCAAGGCCAGCCGGTCGGCCGCGTCACCAGTGGCACCGTCGGCCCCACCATCGGTCAGCCGATCGCCATGGGCTACGTCGCCGCCACGCACACCGCGGTCGGCACGGCGCTGTTCGCCGAAGTGCGCGGCAAGCGCGTGCCGATGCAAGTCGCCACGATGCCCTTCGCGCCTCACCGATACTTCCGCGGCTGATCACACCGATCGCACCGCAACGCACCCCACACCCCCTTTTTCGCTGGAGCTTTCCCATGTCCCTGAAGTTCACCGCCGATCACGAATGGATCAACGCCGCCGACACCACCGCCGCCGTGGTGGGCATCACGGTCCACGCCCAGGATGCCTTGGGTGACGTGGTGTTCGTGGACCTGCCCGCCGTCGGCGCCACCTTCGCGCAAGGCGACATCGCGGGTGTGGTCGAGTCGGTCAAGGCCGCCGCCGATGTCTACGCACCGCTGACGGGCGAAGTCGTCGAAGTCAACGAAGCCCTGCGCGACGACCCCTCGCTGGCCAACACCGATCCGCTGGGCGCCGGCTGGTTCTTCAAGATGAAGCTCTCCGACACTGCACAGCTCGACGCACTGATGGACGCCACCGCCTACGACGCCCTCACCGAAGGCTGATCGCTCCCCATTGAAACCACCTGTCCGACCGCGCGCCTGGCGCCGGTCGAGGCCGCTGCATTCCCACAACAACCGCCCCGAAGCCCCGCTGCCATGCCACATCCCGCCCTGCCCCGCCTCGCCGATCTGGAAAACGCCAGCGAGTTCACCGCCCGCCACATCGGCCCGGACGCGGCCGACGAGGCACGCATGCTGGCGGCGATCGGCCCGGCCAGCCGCCGTGCGCTGATCGACGCGATCATTCCGCGCTCGATCGCCCGGCCGACGCCGATGGACCTGCCGGCCCCGCTGACCGAGGCGCAGGCACTGGCCGAACTCAAGGCGCTGGCGGCGCAGAACCGCGTGCTGACCAGCCACCTCGGCTGCGGCTACTTCGGCACGCTCACGCCGGGCGTCATCCTGCGCAACGTGCTCGAAAACCCCGCCTGGTACACCGCCTACACGCCCTACCAGGCCGAGATCAGCCAGGGCCGGATGGAGGCGCTGGTCAACTTCCAGACCATGGTCACCGACCTGACGGGCATGGCGATCGCCAACGCCTCGATGCTCGACGAGGCCACCGCCGCCGCCGAGGCAATGACGCTGGCCGCCCGCGTGGGCAAGAGCAAGGCCACACGCTTCGTTGTCGCGCATGACGTGCTGCCGCAGTCGCTGGAGGTCATCCGCACCCGCGCCAGGCCGCTCGGGATCACCGTCGATCAGGTCCACGCCACCGAGATCGCCGCGTCGTTGGCTGGTGCGCCCGCGTTTGCCGTGCTGCTGCAATACCCCGGTGTCAACGGCCAGATCCGTGACCTGAAGCCGATCATCGACGCCGCACACGCCGCGGGCGCGATGGCCATCGTCGGCGCGGACCTGCTGGCGCTGACGCTGCTGGTGTCGCCGGGGGAACTCGGCGCGGACATCGCGCTCGGCTCGACGCAGCGCTTCGGCATGCCGATGGGTGCGGGCGGCCCGCACGCCGCGTACCTCGCGACACAGGACGCCTTCAAGCGCTCGCTGCCCGGCCGGCTGGTCGGCATCAGCGTGGACAGCCACGGCGCCCCCGCCTACCGCCTGTCGCTGCAGACCCGCGAACAGCACATCCGCCGTGAAAAAGCGACCTCCAACATCTGCACCGCGCAGGTGCTGCCCGCCGTCGTCGCCAGCCTGTACGCGGTCTACCACGGCCCCGACGGCTTGAAGCGGATTGCGCAGCGCGTGGCCGTGCTGACCGCGATCCTGGCCGCCGGGCTGAAGTCGATGGGCTGGCGCCTGCTGCACGACACGGCCTTCGACACGCTGCATGTCGAAGCCGGCGATCGCCGGGACGCGCTGATGGCCGCGGCCGTCGCGTCGGGCCGCAACCTGCGCGCCGCCAGCCACGACACACTCGGCATCAGCCTGGACGAGACCAGCACCCGCGCCGATGTCGAGGCGCTGTGGGCCGTGTTCGCCCAAGGCCACGCCACGCCGACCATCGCGCAGTACGCCGACACGGTGACGCCGATGATCCCGGCCGCGCTGCAGCGCACCAGCGCCTATCTGACGCACCCGGTGTTCAACACGCACCACAGCGAAACGGAGATGCTGCGCTATATCCGCATGCTCTCGGACAAGGATCTGGCGCTCGATCGCAGCATGATCCCGCTGGGTTCCTGCACGATGAAGCTCAATGCCACGTCGGAGATGATCCCGATCACCTGGCCCGAGTTCGCCCACATCCACCCCTTCGCGCCCGCCGAGCAGCTCGCCGGCTACGCCGCACTGAACACGCAGCTCACCACCTGGCTCGCCCAGGCCACGGGCTACGCCGGCATCAGCCTGCAGCCCAACGCCGGCTCGCAGGGCGAATACGCCGGCCTGCTCGCCATCATGGGCTGGCATGCCTCACGCGACGACGCCCACCGCAAGATCTGCCTGATCCCCGAGAGCGCACACGGCACCAACCCGGCCTCGGCGCAGATGGCCGGGATGCAGGTGGTGGTGGTCAAGTGCGATGCGGACGGCAATGTCGATCTGGACGACCTGCGCGCCAAGTGCGCGAAGCACGCGGCCGACCTCGCCGCGATCATGATCACCTACCCGTCCACCTACGGCGTGTTCGAGCCGCGGGTGCGCGAGCTGTGCGCGATGGTCCATGCCCACGGGGGCCGGGTCTATGTGGACGGCGCCAACATGAACGCGCTGGTCGGGCTGGCTGCGCCGGGCGAGTTCGGCGGCGACGTGTCGCACCTGAACCTGCACAAGACCTTCTGCATCCCGCACGGCGGCGGCGGGCCGGGTGTCGGGCCGGTGTGTGTAGTGGAAGACCTCGTGCCCTTCCTGCCGGGCCATGCGACGGCGGGCGAACACCGGGCTGGCGGCGTCGGGGCGGTGTCGGCGGCTCCGCTGGGCAACGCGGCGGTGCTGCCGATCTCGTGGATGTACATCCGCATGATGGGCGCGGACGGCCTGAAGTCGGCGACCGAAATCGCCATCCTCAGCGCCAACTACATCGCCGCCCGGCTGGCCGACCACTACGACATCCACTTCAGCGGCGGCATCGACGGCGTGAAGGGCGGCGGCGTGGCGCACGAGTGCAT
>JBEANV010000590.1:0-3056 GCA_041165285.1 Pseudomonadota bacterium
GTCGAGCGCGGCGTGCGATTGCCGTAGAGCAAGGTGAAGCGGCTGCGCAGCTCGCGGGCCAGCAGCGATTTCATGATGGACAGGATCGGCGTGATGCCACTGCCGCCCGCGATGCCGACGACGTGGCGCGGCGCGGCGTCGGCAGACAGCGGCGTCGTGAAATGCCCCTGCGGCGGAAACACCTGCAGCGTGTCGCCGGGCTGCAGCCGCTCGTTCGCCCAAGTCGAGAACACGCCGCCCGGCACCTTGCGCACCCCCACGCGCAGCAGGCCGTCGTCCAGCCCCGCGCAGATCGAATACGAGCGGCGCAGGTCCACACCATCGATGTCGCCACGCAGCGTCAGGTACTGGCCGGGCTGGAAGCGGAAGGTTTCGCGCAGGTCGTCCGGCACGTCGAAGGACACGAGCACGGCCTCCTCCGTGTCGGGTTGCACGGCGCGCACGCGCAGCGGATGAAAGTGCAGGCTCATGGTCAGATCGGCTTGAAGTGTTCGAAAGGCTCGCGGCAGCTCAGGCAACGCCACAGCGCCTTGCACGCGGTCGAGCCGAAAGCGGACAGACGCTCGGTCTGCGCACTGCCGCAGCGCGGGCAGGCGATCGAAGCGACTGGCGCGGCGCGGCGCACCAGCCGGATCGGCACCGCCGCACCGGCTTCGACGGGTCCGGGCGGGGCGATGCCGTACTCGCGCAGCTTGCGGCGGCCGTCGGCGCTGATCCAGTCGGTGGTCCAGGCCGGGGCGCGTTGCAGCGACATCCGCACCGGGCCGAGTCCGGCGGCGACCAGCGCGGCCGTGGCGTCCTGCTCGATCTGCTCGGTGGCGGGACAGCCGGAATAGGTCGGCGTCAGCACCACCTCCAGCGCACCATCGTCACCCCGCCGCACGTCGCGCACGATGCCGAGGTCACACAGCGAGATCGCCGGCACCTCGGGATCGGGCACCTGGTGCAGCACGGCCCAGGCACGCTCGATGGCGGTGGCACCGGTGGTCGCGCTGACGCCGATGTCGCTCACCACACGCCTCCGGGGAAGGTGCGCTGCAGGGTCTGCAAGTCGGCGAGCAGGAAGCCCATGTGCTCGCTGTGGACACCGCGCTTGCCGGTGCTCAGGAAGGCGGACGGCTTGGGCGGCGTCAGCCCCGCCTCGGCCAGCAGCGGGTGCATCGCCGCCTGCCAGTCGTCGCGCAGGTCCGACCAGCGCGGCCCGAGTCCCGACACAGCCGCCGCCTCGTCGATCGCGTCGGCGTCGAACAGCTCCGCGCTGTAACGCCACAGCGCGTCCACGGCAGTGGCCATGCGGCGGGCGGATTCCTCGGTGCCGTCGCCCAGGCGCACGACCCAATCGCCCGCGTGCTGCTCGTGGTAACGCGCTTCCTTGACCGCCTTGCCAGCGATCGCGGCCAGTTCAGCGTCGCTCGACTGCGCGAGCTGCGTCCACATCAACCGCAGGAAGGTCGCCACCATCGCGTTGCGCAGCACCGTGAAGGCGAAGTCACCGCGGGGCAGCTCGACCAGCGTCGGGTTCAGGTAATCCCGCTCGTCACGCAGGAACGCGAGCTGGTCCTCGTCGAACAGCGGCGCACCGGCTGCGGCGCCCACCTGCCCGGCGCGGGTCAGCAGCGCCCGCGACTGGCCGATCAGGTCGAGCGCCATGTTGGTCAGCGCGATGTCCTCTTCGAGGATCGGCGCATGGCCGGACCACTCGCCCAGGCGCTGGGCATGGATCAGGCAGAGGTCGCCCAGGCGCAGCAGATACTGCGCCGCTGGGTCGCGGCTTGGCTGGATGGAAGGTGTGCTCATCTCGTGCGGCCCTTGCTCACATGTGGTCCACGGACTCGGGCAGCACGTAGAAGGTCGGGTGCCGGTACACCTTGTCCTCCATCGGATCGAAGTACATGTCCTTGTCGCCGGGGTCGCTGGCGGTGATCTGGTCCGACGGAACGACCCAGACGCTGCAGCCTTCCTGGCGGCGGGTATAGACCTCGCGGGCAAGCTGGATCGCCATCTTCGCGTCCGGGGCGTGCAGGCTGCCGCAGTGCTTGTGGTCCAGGCCCGCCTTGCTGCGGACAAAGACTTCCCACAGGGGCCATTCGTTCTGGGTGCTGCCTTGCTGGGTGTTCGGGGTGCTCATGCGGATGCCTTCATCGGTTCGGTTTGCTTGCGGGCATGGGCGAGTGCGGCCTCGCGGACCCAGGCGCCGTCTTCCCACGCCTTGACGCGCATGCCCAGACGTTCCCGGTTGCACGGCCCGTCGCCCGCGATCACGCGCCAGAACTCGCTCCAGTCGATCGCCCCGAAGTCGTGGCAACCGCGCTCGGCGTTCCACTTCAGGTCCGGGTCCGGCAGCGTCACGCCCAGCAACTCGGCCTGCGGCACCGTGGCGTCGATGAACTTCTGGCGCAGATCGTCATTCGAGAACCGCTTGATGCCCCAGCGCATCGACTGCGCCGAGTTCGGCGACTGGTCGTCCGGCGGCCCGAACATCATGATCGACGGCCACCACCAGCGGTTCACCGCGTCCTGCACCATCGCCTTCTGCGCGTCGGTGCCCTGCTGCATCATCGTCAGCAGGCTGTCGTAGCCTTGACGCTGGTGAAAGCTCTCCTCGCGGCAGATCCGCACCATCGCCCGCGCATACGGCGCGTAGCTGCAGCGGCAGATCGGCACCTGGTTCATGATCGCCGCGCCGTCCACCAGCCAGCCGATCACGCCGATGTCCGCCCAGGTCAGCGTCGGGTAGTTGAAGATCGAGCTGTACTTGGCCTTGCCCGAGTGCAGCGCGTCGAACAACTGGTCGCGGCTCGTGCCCAGCGTCTCGGCGGCGGCATAGAGGTACAGCCCGTGGCCGCCCTCGTCCTGCACCTTCGCCATCAGGATCGCCTTGCGCTTCAGCGTCGGCGCCCGGGTGATCCAGTTGCCCTCGGGAAGCATGCCGACAATCTCGCTGTGCGCGTGCTGGCTGATCTGGCGCACGAGCGTCTTGCGGTAGTGCTCGGGCATCCAGTCCTTGGCCTCGATGAAGGCGCCGTCGTCGATGCGGGCGTCGAAGCGCGCTTCGA
>JBEANV010000591.1:0-5491 GCA_041165285.1 Pseudomonadota bacterium
TGTGGCCGGCCAGCCCGGTGCGGGTGGCGTAGCTGCGCACGCGCTGCGGATCGTCGTGCGCCAGGAAGAGCTTGCCGACCGAGGTGAGGTGCAGCGGAGCGCGCCCGCCGACGGCCCGCACCACCTGCATGCCAGACCGTTCGGAATACGTGCGCTCGATGTAGATAATTTCGTCACCCTGCCGCACGGACAGGTTGACCGGCTGGTGGGTCAGCTTGTGCAGTTCGCGCATCGGCACGAGCGCTGCGTCTCGCACGTCAAGACGGGCCTTGACCAGATTGCCAAGTTCAAGAAGTCGCATCCCAAGGCGATAACTGCCCGCTTCCGGTCGGTCCACGAAACGACCGATGGCCAGATCGTTCAAGATCCGGTGCGCGGTGGAAGGATGCAGACCGGTCTGCTCACTGATCAGTTTCAGCGAGACGGGGTCCTGGTGTGCGGCCAGCACGTTCAACAACGTGAACATGCGGTCCATCACCTGAATGGCTGGTGTCTGACTGGAACTGTCCTTTTTCGTCATGGTGACTCGAGTGAAATTCAATGCCTATTTTTGCATGGCGAAACACTGGATGCGGGACTGCCTCGCCATTGTTGTCGGGGGCTGGCTGGTGACTGCGGCCGGGCTGGTGTTCGCCCAGGCGGCCGAAGCCGGTCCGCAGGCGGGATCCAGCGTAGGCGCGGGAGCCTCGACACCGGGCATGCGGCCGCGTCCTCTGGTTCGCGTTCCCCGGGTCATCGGTCGTCTGCAGGCGCCGGAGCTTGGTCTGGTCATCAATACCGCCGATCCCTATTCGGTCGAAACCGGGGACTACTACCGACGCGCCCGCGGCATTCCTGAGTCGCATGTGCTGCGCATCGAGTTGCCCGTACAAGCCCGCTTGAGCAACGTCGATCTGGAGCGCCTGCGGCGTCGCATCGACGAGCAGTTCGATGCCGGTGTGCAGGCGCTGGCGCTGGCCTGGACGCAGCCGTTCGCCGTCGAGTGTCAGTCGATCACGTCGGCGGTGACGCTTGGCTTCGATCCGCAGCTGTGCAACCAACCCTGTGGCCGCCGCGCGGCTTCGCCGCTGTTCAATTCCGCCACCGCGGCGCCGTTCAAGGATCTCGGGCTTCGGCCGTCGATGTTGCTCGCGTCCTCCGATGCGGAGCGCGCGCGCAAGCTCATCGACCGTGGGGTGGTGTCCGACCACACCCTCGGACTGTTGGGAGCCGCGCCGGTGCAGGCGCACTTCATGACGACGTCGGACACGGTGCGCAGTGTGCGTTCGGCGCTGTTTCCGCCAGCGGGGTTGCAGCGCCGCATCGGACTGGACAACCGTCTGGGCGATGGCGATCTGCCGCGCGATACCACACGCGTTGTGCTGGTGCAGACGGGTGTCGCCCAGTTCCAGGGCGCTGATGCGATTGATTGGGTGCCCGGCGCGCTGGCGGATCACCTGACTTCGTTCGGTGGGCAACTCGACCGCACGGGCGGTCAAAGCACGGTGCTGGACTGGCTGGATGCCGGTGTCACTGCCAGTTATGGAACTGTCAGCGAACCGTGCAACCATCTGCAGAAGTTCCCCCATCCGCAAATTCTGCTGCTGCATTACCTGCAAGGCAGCACCGCGCTGGAAGCCTACTGGAAGAGCGTGGCGTGGCCGCAGCAGGGTGTGTTCGTGGGAGAGCCTCTGGCCGCACCGTTCACGCGGCAGTGAGCGAATTTGCAACACCATGCCCAGGAGTACAGCGCCATGACACCACACACGCCAGACCGGCCTGAAGCCGGTGCTACAGTCTCCGTCTTGACTTTATAGGTCCTTCCCGTCCCCTTTCCTGGCAACAGCTAAGGCGGGTCGCGATCCGCCAATCGGTTTAGCCGTGTCGCGGAAGGTTGTTCAACCCATCCAAGCCCTGGGTACCGGGGCGCTAGGTGAGCGAAATATGATGAAGCAATACGGGTCCAACTCGTACCTGTTCGGTGGCAATGCGCCCTATGTCGAAGAGATGTACGAGGCTTACCTCGACAACCCGGGGTCCGTCGCCGACAACTGGCGCGATTATTTTGACGCGCTCCAGCACGTGCCCGCGACCGACGGCTCAGACAGCCGCGATGTCGCCCACGCGCCTGTCATCGAGTCGTTTGCGCAGCGCGCCAAGGCCAACGCCTTTGCCCACAAGGCCAGCGCGACCGATCTGGCCATCGCCCGCAAGCAGGTGCATGTCCAGTCCCTGATCGCCGCATACCGCTTCCTGGGTTCGCGCTGGGCGGACCTTGATCCCCTCAAGCGCGCCGAGCGCCCCAAGATTCCTGAACTCGAACCGGCGTTCTACGACCTGTCCGAGTCCGACATGGACATCACCTTCAGCGCCTCGAACACGTATTTCAGCAAGGCTGAAAACATGACGCTGCGCGAGATCCTGCAGGCGCTGCGCGAGACCTACTGCGGCACGCTGGGCGCAGAGATCATGCACGTCACCGATCCGACCGAAAAGCGGTGGTGGCAGGAGCGCCTGGAAAGCATCCGCAGCAAGCCGTCGTTCACGCCGGAAAAGAAGAAGCACATCCTCGACCGCCTGACCGCAGCCGAAGGCCTGGAGCGCTTCCTCCACACCAAGTACGTCGGCCAGAAGCGTTTCTCGCTCGAAGGTGGCGAGAGCTTCATCGCGTCGATGGACGAGGCCGTGCAGCGTGCCGGCACCAACGGCGTGCAGGAAATCGTGATCGGCATGGCCCACCGCGGTCGCCTGAACGTGCTGGTGAACACCCTGGGCAAGATGCCCAAGGATCTGTTCGCCGAGTTCGACCACACCGCGCCCGAGAACCTGCCCTCCGGCGACGTGAAGTACCACCAGGGCTTCTCCAGCGACGTGTCCACCGTCGGCGGCCCGGTCCACCTGTCGCTGGCGTTCAACCCCTCGCACCTGGAAATCGTCAACCCGGTGGTTGAAGGCTCGGTCAAGGCCCGCATGGACCGCCGCGGCGACAAGACCGGCGACCAGGTGCTGCCCGTGCTGGTCCACGGCGACGCCGCCTTCGCCGGCCAGGGTGTCGTGATGGAAACGCTGGCGCTGGCGCAGACCCGCGGCTACTACACCGGCGGCACGCTGCACCTGGTCATCAACAACCAGATTGGCTTCACCACCTCCGACCCACGCGACGCCCGCTCGACGCTGTACTGCTCGGACATCGTCAAGATGATCGAAGCACCGGTGCTGCACGTGAACGGCGACGATCCGGAAGCGGTCGTGCTGGCCACGCAGCTCGCGATGGACTACCGCCAGGCGTTCAAGAAGGACGTGGTCGTCGACATCATCTGCTTCCGCAAGCTGGGCCACAACGAGCAGGACACCCCGTCGCTCACCCAGCCGCTGATGTACAAGAAGATCGCCCAGCACCCCGGCACGCGCCGCCTTTACGGCGACAAGCTGGTGGCGCAGGGCGTGCTGCCGGCCGATGGTCCGGACGAGATGTTCAAGGCCTTCCGCGCCGCAATGGACGCCGGCAAGCACACGGTCGATCCGGTGCTGACCAACTTCAAGAGCAAGTACGCGGTCGACTGGGCGCCGTACCTGGGCAAGAAGTGGACCGATTCGGCCGACACCGCACTGCCGATGGCCGAGATCCGCCGCCTGTCGGAGCGCATCACGACGATCCCCTCGACGTTCAAGGCCCACCCGCTGGTCGAGAAGGTCATCGCCGACCGCGCCGCGATGGGCCGTGGCGAGATCAACGTCGACTGGGGCATGGGCGAGCACCTCGCCTACGCTTCGCTGGTGGCGTCCGGTTACGCCGTGCGCCTGTCGGGTGAAGACTGTGGCCGCGGCACCTTCGTCCACCGCCATGCCGTGCTGCACGACCAGAACCGCGAGAAGTGGGACACCGGCACCTACGTGCCGCTGGAAAATGTCGCCGAGAACCAGGCGCCGTTCGTCGTCATCGACTCGATCCTGTCGGAAGAGGCGGTGCTGGGCTTCGAATATGGCTACGCCGCCGCCGAACCCAACACGCTGACAATCTGGGAAGGCCAGTTCGGCGACTTCGTCAACGGTGCACAGGTCGTGATCGACCAGTTCATCGCCTCGGGCGAAGTGAAGTGGGGCCGCTCCAACGGCCTGACGCTGATGCTGCCGCACGGCTATGAAGGCCAGGGTCCGGAGCACTCGTCGGCCCGTCTGGAGCGGTTCATGCAGCTCGCCGCCGACATGAACATGCAGATCGTCCAGCCGACGACCGCCAGCCAGATCTTCCACCTGCTGCGCCGTCAGATGGTGCGTCCGCTGCGCAAGCCGCTGATCATCATGACGCCGAAGTCGCTGCTGCGGAACAAGGACGCGACCTCGCCGCTGACCGAGTTCAGCAAGGGCGAGTTCCGCACCGTGATCATCGACCTCAGCACCACGCTGGATGCGTCCAAGGTCAAGCGCCTGATCGCCTGTTCGGGCAAGGTCTATTACGACCTGGTCAAGAAGCGCGAAGAGAAGAAGACCGACGTGGCCGTCATCCGGGTCGAGCAGCTCTATCCCTTCCCGCACAAAGTCTTCGCCAACGAGCTGAAGAAGTACCCGAACCTCGCCGAGATCGTCTGGTGCCAGGACGAACCGCAGAACCAGGGTGCCTGGTTCTTCGTGCAGCACTACATCCACGAGAACATGCAGGATGGTCAGCGTCTGGGCTACGCAGGTCGCCCCGCTTCGGCCTCGCCGGCGGTCGGTTACTCCCACCTGCACCAGGAGCAGCAGAAGTCGCTGCTCGACCAGGCCTTCGCCAAGCTCAAGGGCTTCGTGCTGACCAAGTGACCCGCTGTTCCTGATCCATTGACCCAGCGAGGTGGCGGCGTCGTCGCCTCGCTGACTCCACAAGATCCCACAAGATTCGAATCATCATGGCCATCGTAGAAGTCAAAGTCCCCCAGTTGTCCGAGTCGGTTGCCGAAGCAACCATGCTGCAGTGGAAGAAAAAGCCCGGCGACGCCATTGCGATCGACGAGATCCTGATCGAGATCGAGACCGACAAGGTCGTGCTCGAAGTGCCCGCGCCGGCCGCCGGCGTGCTGGTCGAACTGGTCGTCGGTGACGGAGGCACGGTCGGCAGCGACCAGGTGATTGCCCGCATCGACACCGAAGGCAAGTCCGGTGCTGCCGTTGCCGCCCCTGCCGCGGCGCCCGCTGCTGCGCCGGCTGCCGCCGCTGCGGTCAACAAGGGTGACATCGCCATGCCTGCCGCTGCGAAGCTGCTGGCTGACAACAACCTGTCCGTCTCCAGCGTCGCGGGAACCGGCAAGGATGGCCGCGTCACCAAGGGTGATGTGCTGGGCGCGGTGGCTGCGGGCGTCAAGCCGGCGGCGGCCATTGCCGTGCCGGCCGCACCTGCGGTGGCCCGCCCGCTGCCTGCCGTGTCCGCGCCGACCATGGCCAATCTGGGCGACCGTCCTGAGCAGCGTGTGCCCATGAGCCGCCTGCGTGCCCGCGTGGCCGAGCGCCTGCTGCAGTCGCAATCGACCAACGCCAT
>JBEANV010000592.1:0-3076 GCA_041165285.1 Pseudomonadota bacterium
GGGCTGGAGATCGCCTGCCAGTGCGACCTGCGCATCGCGGGCCAGTCGAGCCGGTTCGGTGCGCCGATCGCGCGGCTGGGGTTTCCGATGGCGTGTGACGAACTGGCCGGCGTGGCGCGGGTGGCGGGGCTGGCGACTGCGGCCGAGATCCTGCTCGAAGCGCGGCTGCTGGATGCTGAAACCGCCTTGCGTCGCGGGCTGGTCCACCGCGTGGTCTACGACGACGAAGTGGCCGCCGAAGCCGAGGCCACCGCGCAGCGCATCGCCGCCGGTGCCCCGCGGGCGGCGCGGCTGAACAAGCGTGCGCTGCGCCTCGTCGCGCCGCAGTTCCATTTCTCGGAAGCCCAGCGCGCAGAGTTCGCCGCCTACGCCACCGGCCCCGACCACCGCGAAGGCATCACCGCCTTCATCGAGAAGCGCAAGCCGACCTTCACCGGCGTCTGATCGATCACCTCCTACCGCACGACCATGTCCAACGAAAACCTGTTCGCCGCGCTGCGCGGTGCCTTTCCTGCCGACCTCGACTCGGCCGCGATCGAGACCGACAGCGGCCTCGTCTACTCGTGGCGCGACCTGGAGCGCGCGACCGCGATGCTGGCGAACCTGCTGCAGTCGCTGGAAATCCCCGCCGGCAGCCGCGTCGCCGCGCACACCGAGAAGTCGGTCGAGGCGCTGGTGCTGTACCTGGCCACGCTGCGGGCCGGCTTCGTCTACCTGCCGCTGAACACCGCGTACCAAGCCGCCGAACTCGACTACTTCATCGGCAACGCCGAGCCGGCGGTGGTCGTCTGTGCCAGCAAGAACTTCCCGTGGATCAGCAAGCTGGCGTTCCAGAAGGGCGTCGCCCACGTCTTCACGCTCGACGACGACCGCACCGGCTCGCTGCTGGCGCGCGCCTCGCACTTCAGCGACCAGCACGAACCCGCGGTGAAAGCCGCCGACGACCTCGCCGCCATCCTCTACACCAGCGGCACCACCGGCCGCAGCAAGGGCGCGATGCTCAGCCACGGCAACCTGCTGTCGAATGCGCAGGTGCTGAAGGACTTCTGGGACTGGCAGCCCGGCGATGTGCTGATCCACGCGCTGCCGATCTTCCACGTCCACGGCCTGTTCGTCGCCAGCCACGGCGCGCTGCTCAACGGCTCGAAGATGCTGTGGCTGTCGAAGTTCGACCCGAAGGCGGTGGTCGAGCGGCTGCCGCGGGCGACGGTGTTCATGGGCGTGCCGACGCTGTACGTGCGGCTGCTGCAGGAGGCGGGCCTCACGCGCGTAGCCTGTGCGCACATGCGGCTGTTCATCTCTGGCTCGGCGCCGCTGCTGATCGAGACGTTCAGCGACTGGCAGACCCGCACCGGCCACACCATCCTCGAACGCTACGGCATGAGCGAGACGGTGATGCTCACGTCGAACCCCTGCCGCGCCGAGGACGGTGACCGGATCGGCGGCACGGTCGGCCCGGCGCTGCCTGGGGTCGGTGTGCGCGTGGTCGATGACACGGGCGCGGCGTTGTCGGCCGGCGAGATCGGCAACGTGCAGGTGCGCGGCCCGAACGTGTTCGGCGGCTACTGGCGCATGCCGGAGAAGACGGCCGAGGAGTTCACGGCCGATGCGTGGTTCAAGACCGGCGATGTCGGCCGTTTCGACGCCGATGGGCGCGGGTATCTCACTATCGTCGGGCGCAGCAAGGATCTCATCATCACGGGCGGCTACAACGTCTACCCGGCCGAGATCGAGGGCTACCTGAACGACATGGCCGGCGTGGCGGAGTCGGCGGTGATCGGCGTGCCGCACCCGGATTTCGGTGAAGCCGTGGTCGCAGTGATCGTGGCGAAGGCGGGGGAGGCGCTCGATGCCGAGACGCTGGTGGCCGCGCTCAAGTCGAAGATCGCCAACTTCAAGGTACCCAAGCGCGCCTTCGTCGTCGCCGACCTGCCGCGCAACGCGATGGGCAAGGTGCAGAAGAACCTGCTGCGCGACGCGCACAAGGCGCTGTTCACCCCGGCAGGCTGATCGGCCGGTTGATCCCCGCAGGCGCCGCGGCCGGGCCGTCGCGCCACTGCTTCGGCGTCACGCCGTGGTGGGCGCGGAAGGTGCGGATGAAGTAGCTGGGGGCCGTGAAACCGCAGGCCCACGCCACCTCCTTGCCGGCCAGCGTCGTCTCGCGCAGCAGCCGGCTGGCGCGCTCCATGCGCAGCCGGTTGATGCAGCCGATCAGCGCCTCGCCCGTGACCTCGCGGAACAGGTGCGAGAGGTAATCCGCCGTGCAGCCGGATTGCTCGGCCAGCCGGCACACGCTCAGCGTGTGGTCGCCGAGCTGGTTCTGGATCAGCACGCGCAGCCGGGCGATCAGCGGCGGCTCGCGGCCGGACTGGCTGTCCTGGTCCTGCAGCAGGTGCAGCACGCCCGCCACGGTGGCCGCCACCAGCGCCCGCGCCTGCACGTCGCCCCAGGCCGGTGCGACCGGATCGGCGGGCACTTCGGGGCTGCGGCTGGCGTCGAACAGCCAGTCGTGCATGCGACCGACCTGCGCGTGTTCACAGGCTTCCAGGTGGCGGATGCCGGGGCGTCCGGGGCTGAGTTCGTGCGCGAGGTGGCAGGTCAGCGACGGCGCCTCGGCGTAGAGCACGAGGTTGCAGAACGGCTCGCCCTGGTCACCGCGACCGACCCGCTCGTCATGGCGCAACTGCGGCGGCACCACCAGCGCCTGGCCCGGCAGCAGTCGGCAGTGGCCCTGCGGGAAGCGGAAATCGGTCCAGCCGGAAAGCTGCAGGAACAGCTCCGGCGCCAGATGGAAGTGGCCTTCGCCGCGCGGCAGCGGCTCGCTCAGGCGCTGCGGCCGGTGGATCACCAGCGTGCCGGCGGTGGCCGCGGCGAGCGCCGCACGCAGGCCGTCGATCATCTCGGCCGGCGGCGGCGCGCCCGGTGTGCGCGGCGGAATCTCGAAAAATTCCACGCAGCGGATCGGGCTGGTGTCATCCAGGTTTTTTCGCATCATTGTCGGAATACTGCTAGCGGAGCTGCTTGGGTTCATTCGGTGTCTGCCTCTATCCTGACGGCCTGCTGCTACTTGCTACTC
>JBEANV010000593.1:0-5833 GCA_041165285.1 Pseudomonadota bacterium
CTGCTGTTTTGTGCGGCATGTGTGCTGCTGTTCTGTCTGTTCAGTCTGGTGTCGTCTGCCTCGGCGGATCTGGTGTTGGCCATGACTTGCAGCTTTCTGACGGTGCTGGGTGCAGCGTTGCAGCCGAACTGGTTTTTCATGGGGCTGGAGCGATTCAAGATCATTTCGCTGTCGCAGGTGGCTGCGCGCGCAGTGTGTCTGCTCTCCATTTTCTTTGTCGTCGCCGGGCCGCAGGATTATTTGTCGGCATTGGTGCTGTTTTTCCTGCCGACACTGCTGTCGGCCGGGATTCAGCTAGGATTTTGCCGGCAATTTTTTTCTGGTGTGGATACTGTCACACACCGGTTCCGTCTGGAGAATCTCGTACGCTGTGCGGTAGACGGTGTCGATATCTACATGGGGCAGATGGCCGCCACGCTGTTTGCCAGTGTCAATACGCTGGTGCTGGGGCTGGTGTCGGGGCCTGCGGATTCCGGCCGGTATGCGTTTGCCGAGAAGATCATGCGTGGGCTGGCCGTCCTGTCCACGCCGATCACGGAAGCCATTTTCCCGCGTGTCGTGGCCGGGTTGGAGTCGAATCTGTCGGTTGCACTCCGCTTTCTGCGCAGGATATTGGCATGGGGTGCGGTAGCATACAGTATGGGCGCTGTGGCAGCCTATTTCTTCTTCGATGCAGCAATGACGCTGCTGGCCTTGCAGCGAGGCTCTGATATCAAGCAGATATTTGCAGTCATCGCGATCGTGCCGGCACTCATTTTTGTCAATAATATCTGTGGAACCCAGGTGGTGCTCGGACTGGGCCATGCGCGCCTGTTTCGCAATGTGGTTCTTGTCTCCGGGCTGGCACTGGTGGCTTGGTCGGTGGCATTGGTGATGGCGTGGGGCGTTCAAGGAGCGGCTTGGGCCTTGTTGCTGGGAGAGATCGGAATTTGTGCCGGCATGGTGTGGGCCAGTCTCAAGGTGGTCCGATATCCCTGGATCTGGCGGTAAGCGACCTTGTCATGGCGGCGGGGTGGCTTTTCGCCGAATCCAAGCCACCGCGGCCGGCGTGGCCTGCTGGATGGGTTTCTCGATCCAGCGACTGGCGGCGTAGCTCAACAGGATCAATGGCACGGACAAACCCACCACCAGCGTCCAATGTTCTGCCTCTGACCAGCGGGCCATCTCCGACCATCCGACCAGCCAGTGGAAGACGAAAGACAGGAGCAACCCGTGCAGCAGATACAGGCTGTAGGCTATGTCTCCCAGTATCCGAGAAGGTGCTGCCGAAAGAATGCCGAACAGATCGTTGCCGCAAGCCATCAGGATGAACGCTGTGGACAGCAGCACCAGGGCTGGCGGTGTGTATGCGGTTGGTGTCCATTTGACCGCCAGCCCCAAGCAGAGCAGCACGATCAGCCCAGTCCACTGCTGACGAGAAAACCGGCAAAGGGCTTCGTGGCGGACGGCGTATGCAGCGAGTACACCACCTAGAAATGGTATCAATCTAAAATCTAAGTGCCATGCTACTTTGAAAAGTAATGCATTGGAAAAACTGAACAGGAGCCAGCCTAGTGGAGAGGTCTGTTTGCGCAGGAGGACGGCCATTGCCGGCAGGCAGAGGTAAAACCACCATTCGTATGGCAGGGACCATGTGACGTTGGCTACCAGCCGGCTGGCATGGAGCAAGCCATTCACCGATTCACCCCGAGGTACCGTGAAGACCAACCAGTTCAGGACTTCGGTCCACAATTGGCACGGCGACACCTGCAGTGTCCAGTCCGTCAGGGACCATGCCATCAGCCAGAGGATTGTCACTGCCACAGCATACAGCGGAAACAGGCGCATCACCCGTCCGACATATAGCCACACCCAGTCGATCGGGCGATGCTGGCTGTCTAGGATCTTGCCTGTGAACAGGAAAGCGGTGATCATGAAAAACAGAGCTACGCTGCTGTCGCCGAAATGCCGGTACAGATTCGACTTCGGCGTCGTCCATGCTTGCTGGTGTAATTGAACAAACCAGATACTGCCGTGGTGCAGGAATACAAAGAAGGCAAGGAACCCTCTGAGGCCGTCGATTGATGCATAGCGCCCCAAGTTTGTGGGCAAGGATTGGCACTTGGCCAGCAGTCCCGTGGTGCCCAGTGCCAGTGCCAGTGCTGCTACTGCGATCCAGGGGTTATAGAGATCCAGCGCCATGCCGTCTTGGTCATTGATTTTTGATGAATCGGGAATGCACACATTTTTTGGCGCATTTCTGCTGCTGTATTTTATACGAACCGTGCAGGTGTTCCTCTTGGCGTGTGTTATGCCGCGTCATGGGCTTGCTCGCGGGCCGTGCGGAACGGCTGTGGGTCACAGTGGACGGTTGGCAATGTAAATGTGATGTTTCTTTTGTTTACAAAATTTCACTTGTTGATAAGCGTGTTTTAATCTTGTAAATGTGAGTTCTGTCACACACGCAGACTCAGCTTCTTGTTAGAACTGCAGACTGTCGGGCGTAATCCTGAGTTTTTGGGGCTTGCCGACGACGTTAGGAGTGGATGCCATGTTGCTTTTGATTTGTGCCTTTGTGTTCTCCTTCCTTGCCACCTTGCTGGTGGTGCGCTCGGCTGCCCACCATGGGCACCTGTCGGGCGACACGGACAAGGCACAGCCCCAGAAATTCCATGCCCACGCTGTGCCTCGCATTGGTGGCCTGGGCATCGTCGCCGGGGTGCTGGCGGGTGGGGCAGCGGCATTCTTTTCTAAGACCGAGGGTCTGGCTCTGCTGGTGGCACTGGGGGCTTGCGGATTGGTCGCCTTCGCTGCTGGGCTGATCGAAGACTTCACCAAGCGTGTCACCCCCAAGCAGCGTCTGCTGGCGACCGTGGTCGCGGCGGCACTGGCCGTGTGGCTGGCCGATGCCATCATTTCCCGCACTGGCATTCCGGGGTTCGACAACCTCATGGTCGTGGCTGGTTTTCCGCTGCTGCTTACGCTGCTAGCGGTGGCGGGTGTGGCTAACTCGGTCAACATCATCGACGGGTTCAATGGCTTGGCCTCGATGTGCGTGGCCATCATGCTGGCGGCGCTGGCCTATGTATCGTTCCAAGTGGGCGACTACACCATCATGAATTGCGCCCTGATCGGCCTAGGTGCTGTACTGGGCTTCTTCGTTCTCAACTACCCGCTCGGCCTCATCTTCCTGGGCGACGGGGGTGCCTATTTCCTGGGCTTTTGGGTTGCAGAACTCGGCATCTTGCTAGTTCACCGCAACCCGGAGGTGTCGCCGGTGTTCCCGCTGCTGCTTTGCGCCTATCCGATTTTTGAAACCCTGTTCACGATGTACCGCCGCCGCGTGATCCGTGGTCGACCGGTGGGCTTGCCCGATGCCACCCACCTGCACAGCCTCATCTACCGCCGTCTGATGCGCTGGGCCATCGGCAAGCGTGACGCCGCCAATCTGCTGCGCCGCAATTCGATGACTTCACCGTATCTCTGGGCCCTGTGCTCGATGTCGGTGGTGCCGGCCGTGCTCTGGTGGGACGACGGGCAGTCGCTCTCGATCTGGTTGCTGCTGTTCTGTGTGTCCTATCTGGCCATCTACCGCGCCATCGTCCAGTTCCGTACCCCCCGCTTCCTGCTGCGCAAGGCCGACCACTGGGCCGTCCCGGTCGAGGAGCACTGACCGAGGGGCGCGGCCGCGCGGTTACGATCCGCGCTGTCGCTGCCTACTCCACAGGTTTCTTCCTTGAACGTTTCGCTGTCTCTTCTCCAAGCCGCCCGGGTCCTCGTCGTCGGCGACGCCATGCTCGACCGCTACTGGTTCGGCTCCGTCGACCGCATCTCCCCCGAGGCGCCGGTCCCCATCGTGCGCGTTACCCGCGAGGAGGAGCGCCTCGGCGGTGCGGCCAACGTGGCACTCAACGTCAAGACGCTGGGTGCGCAGTGCACGCTGCTGACCGTCGTCGGTGAGGATGAGCCCGCGCGCATCCTGCGCCGCCTGCTGGAAGAGCAGGGCGTCACGACCGTGCTCGGCAGCGATCCGAAGCTCTACACCATCGTCAAGCTGCGCGTCATCGGCCGCTCGCAGCAGCTCATCCGTGTCGACTTCGAGAACCAGCCCGAGCACGAGGTGCTGCAGCAGATGCTCACCGCCTACGGGCGCGTGCTGCCGGACCACGAGGCCGTGCTGTTCTCCGACTACGGCAAGGGCGGTCTGACCCACATCCCGCGCATGATCGAACTCGCGCGGGCCGCGGGCAGGCCGGTGCTGATCGACCCGAAGGGCAGCGACTATCGCCGCTACGCCGGCGCCACCGTGATCACCCCGAACCGGGCCGAGCTTGCGCAGGTGATCGGCACGTGGTCGAGCGAGGCGCAACTGCATGAACGCGCGCAGAACCTGCGCGTCGAGCTGGGCCTTTCAGGCCTGCTGCTGACCCGCTCGGAAGAGGGCATGACGCTGTTCGACGACGCCGGCCACCTGGATGTGCCGGCGCAGGCGCGCGAGGTGTTCGACGTGACGGGTGCTGGCGACACGGTCATCGCCACGATGGCGACGCTGCTCGCGGCGGGCCTGTCGCTGCGGGACGCGGTGCCGCTGGCCAACCGCGCCGGCAGCATCGTGGTCGGCAAGTTCGGCACGGCCAGTGTCAGTTACGAGGAGTTGTTCGAATGAGAGTCGTTGTCACCGGCGCCGCCGGCATGATCGGCAGCAATCTGGTCCACGGGCTGAACCGCCTGGGCGCCAAGGAGGTCATCGCCATCGACGACCTGACGGACGGGCCGAAGTACCGCAACCTGCTGGGCTCAACCCTGGCCGACTACTTCGACAAGGATGAGTTCTATCGCCGCTTCGCTGCAGGCGAACTCGGCCACATCGACGCGATCCTGCATGAAGGCGCCTGCTCCGACACGATGGAGCACAACGGCAAGTACATGCTGGAGACCAATTACCGCTGCTCCAAGACGCTGCTTGATGCCTGTCTGGCGCAGGGAACGCGCTTGCTCTACGCCAGCTCTGCGGCGACCTACGGCGGCAGCGAAACCTTCCGCGAGGAGCCGGTTTTTGAAGCGCCGCTGAACGTCTACGGCTACTCCAAGCTGCTGTTTGACCAGGTGGTGCGGCGCTACCTGCCGACGCTGCGTTCGCAGGGCGGCACGCAGGCGGGGCAGGTGGTCGGTTTCCGCTACTTCAACGTCTACGGCCCGCGCGAGCAGCACAAGGCCCGCATGGCCAGCGTCGCCTTCCACCACTTCAACCAGTTCCGCCAGCACGGCCATGTGAAGCTTTTCGGCGAGTACAACGGCTACGCACCGGGCATGCAGTCCCGCGATTTCGTGTTCGTGGACGATGTGGTGGCGGTGAACCTGTGGTTCTTGCAGCACCCGGACCAGAGCGGCATTTTCAACCTCGGATCCGGCCGGGCGCAGCCGTTCAACGATGTGGCACACGCGACCGTGAACGCATGCCGTTCGCTGGAAGGGTTGCCCGCGCTGACACTCGCCGAGCAGATCGCGCAGGGGCTGGTGAGTTACATCGACTTCCCCGATGCGCTGCGGGGCAAGTACCAGTGCCACACCGAGGCTGATCTGACGCGCTTGCGCGCAACGGGGTGTGCGCATGTGTTCAGCGATGTTGCTGACGGGGTGGCGCGCTATGTGCATTGGCTGAGCGAGCAGCCCAGCAACTGAGCCACCACGGCCACCGCCAGTACGGCCGGCTCTTTCCCTTCGATTCCCGCCAGACCGATCGGGCACGTCATCCGCGACCGCGCATCGACAGGGATCCCGCGTTCTTCAAAGCGGCGCAGAAACCGTGCCCGCTTAGTCCCGCTGCCAATCAACCCGCAGTAGCCGAAGTCAT
>JBEANV010000594.1:0-5153 GCA_041165285.1 Pseudomonadota bacterium
CCGGGGCAATCCTGCGGGCCGGACAGGTGGTGCAGCGGGCGTCGCTGCTGGATCAGGAGACTCAGGAGACAACAGAATCATGACCATGAGCTTGACACTTTCTGCCTGGTGGGGCGTGCCGTTCGCGGGCATCCTGCTGTCGATCGCGCTGTGCCCGTTGCTGGCGCCCGGCGTCTGGCACCACCACTACGGCAAGATCGCCGCCGGCTGGGCGCTGGCCTTCCTGCTGCCGTTCGCGGCGGTGTACGGCGCGGGCATGGCCGGGGCCGGGCTGCTGCATGCGCTGGTGGCGGACTACATCCCGTTCATCGTGCTGCTGGTGGCGCTCTACACGGTGGCCGGTGGCATCCATGTCCGCGGCAACTTCCACGGCAGTCCTGGCTTCAACACGGCCTTGATGCTGATCGGCGCGGTGCTGGCGAGCTTCATGGGCACGACCGGGGCGTCGATGCTCATGGTGCGCCCGCTGATACGTGCCAACGACAACCGCCGACACGCCGCGCATGTGCTGGTGTTCTTCATCTTCATCGTCAGCAACGCGGGCGGCTCGCTCACGCCATTGGGTGATCCGCCGCTGTTCCTGGGTTTCCTGAAAGGCGTCGAGTTCTTCTGGACCGTGGGCCAGATCTTCCCGGAGACGCTGTTCCTGGTCGGCGCGCTGCTGGCGATCTTCTTCGTGATCGACACCTGGTACTACCGCCGCGAGGGTGTGACCCGCGCCGACCCGACGCCGGATGACCACACCTTCGGCATCGAGGGCGGCTTGAACGGAGGACTGCTGCTGGTCGTGGTGGTACTCGTGCTGATGAGTGGCACCTGGAAGCCAGGTGTTTCTTTCGACATCGCCGGCACGTCCGTCGGGCTGGAACAGCTCGTGCGTGATGGGGCGCTGCTTGTCGTGACGCTGCTCTCGCTCATGCTCACGCCCGCCGCTGCCCGCGAGAAAAACCAGTTCAACTGGGCGCCGATGCAGGAGGTCGCCAAGCTCTTCGCCGGCATCTTCCTGACCATCACGCCCGTGCTGGCGATGCTCAAGGCGGGCTCGGGCGGGGCGTTTGCACCGATCGTCGCGCTGGTGACGGGGCCGGACGGGCAGCCGATCCCGGCGATGTACTTCTGGGCTTCAGGGCTGCTGTCGTCTTTCCTGGACAACGCGCCGACCTACCTCGTGTTCTTCAACCTTGCCGGCGGCGACCCGCAGGTGATGATGACCACGCTGGCGCCGGTGCTGGCTGCCATCTCGGCCGGTTCGGTCTTCATGGGCGCCAACAGCTACATCGGCAACGCGCCCAACCTGATGGTCAAGGCCATCGCCGAGGACCGCGGCGTGAACATGCCGAGCTTTTTTGGTTACATGGCGTGGAGCGTGGGCATTCTGGTCCCGCTGTTCGCCGTGATGACCCTGATCTGGTTTCGCTGAAAGCCCCCTGACATGACCCGACCTTCAATCTTGATTGCCCGCCGCATGTTCCCTGCCGTCGCTGAGCGGCTGGCGGCGCATTTCGATGTCGAGACCAACGACGCCGACACCCTCTGGAGCCGCGAGGAACTGGTCCAGCGGCTGCAAGGCAAGCAGGGCGTGTTCGTCACCACCGGTGAGCCGATCGACGCCGCGCTGATCGCCGCCTGTCCTGACCTGAAAGCCGTGTGCTCGATGGCGGTGGGCTACAACAACATCGACGTCGCGGCCTGCCGGGACCGGGGCATCACCGTGACCAACGCGCCGGACGTGTTGACCGAGACGACCGCCGATTTCGGCTTCGCGCTGATGATGGCGGCGGCGCGGCGGATCACCGAGAGCGAGCATTTCCTGCGCCGCGGCGAGTGGACCAAGTGGGCGCCGGACTTCTTCGTCGGCTCGGACATTCACGGTGCAACGCTTGGCATCCTTGGCATGGGCCGCATCGGGCAGGCGATCGCGCGACGCGGGGCGCTGGGTTTCGGCATGAACGTGATTTACCACAACCGTTCGCGGCTGGCGCCCGAGGCCGAGGCGCCGATCGGTGCCCGCTGGGTGAGCCAGGCGGACCTGTTGGCGCAGGCCGATCACCTGGTCATCGTCGTGCCATATGGCCCGGCGTCGCACCACTTGATCGGCGCGGCTGAACTGGCGCACATGAAATCCACCGCCACGCTGACCAACATCGCCCGCGGCGGGGTGGTGGACGATGCAGCACTGGCCATGGCGCTGCGGTCGAACCGGTTGGCCGCCGCCGCGCTGGATGTATTCGAGGGCGAGCCGGCGGTTCACCCGGCGCTGCTGGCCGTGTCCAACGTCGTGCTGACTCCGCACATCGCCAGTGCCAGCCTGCCAACACGGCTGGCCATGGCCAATCTGGCGGCGGACAACCTGATCGCGCTGCTCACGGGTGGCGCGGCCCGCACCCCCGTGGCCGGATGAGACCCTGCAAGCCTGAAAGGAAGGCGCTGACATGACTAACGCTGCATTCGACACCGCCTACCTCGCCGGTGGCTGCTTCTGGGGCATGGAAGATCTGCTGCGCCGCATTCCCGGCGTCATCGACACGGAGGTCGGTTACACCGGTGGCTGGCTGGACAACCCCTGCTACGACGACACGCATGACTCCAAATCCGGCCACGCCGAGGCAGTGAAGATCGTGTTCGACCCGGCGGTGCTGCCGTTCGAGGAACTGCTCGTGCACCACTTTTTCCACATGCACGACCCGACGACCCCGGACCGCCAGGGCAACGACCGCGGCACCCAGTACCGCTCGGCGATCTTCCCCGTCGATGACGCGCAGCGGGTGGCGGCGAACGCGGCGGTCGAACGTGTCAACCAGTCGGGGTTCTGGCCGCGGCCGATCGTGACGCAGATCACCCCGTTCAGCCGCTGGTGGCCAGGGGAGGGCTACCACCAGGACTATCTGGTCAAGCAGCCCCACGGCTACACCTGCCACTATTACCGGCGCTGACCAGCGTCCAGCTCCGTAGCTCAATTGCTCAGGAGCTTGTTCACCAGCTCCGGCGTGGTCGCCGCCTCGTACTTGCGCATCAACCTTGCCCGGTAGACATCGACCGTGCGCGGGCTGATGCCCAGCCGACGTCCGATCAGCTTGCTGGTCAGCCCCTCGACCAGCAGCGCGGCGATCTCGCGCTCCCGTGGCGTCAGTTCGGCCTTGATCTGGCGCTTTGCGGAGAGATCGCCGAAGGACCAGATGCCAGCCGCGTGTGGATCGGCTGGGTCGAGCGCGTGGCCTGAAACGTGGCACCAGAACAGCGCCTCCTGCCCCGCAGGCGCACTCAGGCGTTTCATCACACGGTCATCGGTGTAACGGCCAGCGCGGTCCAGGCTGGCAGCGATGCGTGCGCCGGTGCGTTCGAACTCGGCGTGACTGGGGTAGATCAACTCGAAGCTTTGCCCGATCAGCTGTTCGCGCTGCGCCCCGAACATCGCCAGCACGTGCTGGTTGCAATCCACCATCAGCCTGTGGCGCGACAGGATCAGCCCCACCGGAGCGAGATCGAAGGCAATGCGGTAGTCGAGTTCCAGGGCAACCATTACTCAATTCTACGTACCCCCTACTTAACGCATTACGTACTACAGTTCGTCGTCCGAAAAACTCGCGGAGATTCAACGCATGAACAAGGTGTATCCCAGCGCGGCAGCTGCCCTCGAAGGCATCGTCCGTGACGGCCAGCTCATTGCTGTGGGCGGCTTCGGCCTGTGCGGCATTCCCGAAGCGCTCATCGACGCGCTGGCGGCCAGTGGTGTGCAGAACCTGACCGCCATCTCCAACAACGCCGGTGTGGACGGGTTCGGCCTCGGCAAGCTGCTGAACACGCGCCAGATCAAGAAGATGATCTCCAGCTACGTGGGTGAAAACAAGGAGTTCGAGCGCCAGTACCTGGCCGGTGAACTCGCCCTCGAATTCACGCCCCAGGGCACGCTGGCCGAGAAGCTGCGTGCCGGTGGCGCCGGCATCCCCGCGTTCTTCACCAAGACCGGCGTAGGCACGCTGGTGGCCGAGGGCAAGGAGCTGCGCGACTTCGACGGCGAGACCTACGTGATGGAGCGGGCCCTGATGCCCGAGCTGTCGCTGGTGAAGGCGGATGTGGCCGACATGTCCGGCAACTTGCGTTTCAACAAGACAGCGCGCAACTTCAACCCTGCCGTTGCGATGGCCGGGAAAATCTGTGTCGTCGAGGTCGAGCGCATCGTGCCAACGGGCGAGATCGCACCGGACGATGTCCACCTGCCGGGCATCTACGTCCACCGCATCGTGCTCAACGCGACTCCCGAGAAGCGCATCGAGAAGCGCACCACACGCGACCGCACCTAAGTCTCAACGCACTCCAGGAGATCCACACCATGGCATGGACCCAAGACCAGATGGCCGCCCGCGCGGCCCAGGAGCTGCAGGACGGCTTCTACGTCAACCTCGGCATCGGCATTCCCACGCTCGTTGCCAACCACGTCCCGAGTGATGTCGAGGTCTGGCTGCAGAGCGAAAACGGCATGCTCGGCATCGGCCCCTTCCCCTACGACGACGAGGTGGACCCCGACCTGATCAACGCCGGCAAGCAGACCGTCACCACGATGAAGGGCTCGTCGATCTTCGGCAGCCATGACAGCTTCGCGATGATCCGCGGCGGCAAGATCAACCTGTCCATCCTCGGCGCGATGCAAGTCACCGCCACCGGCGACCTGGCCAACTGGATGATCCCCGGCAAGATGGTCAAGGGCATGGGCGGCGCGATGGACCTCGTGGCCGGTGTCAAGCGCGTGATCGTGCTGATGGAGCACGTCGCCAGGAAAAAAGACGGCTCGACCGACCTGAAGATCCTGCCCGCCTGCACGCTGCCGTTGACTGGCGTGGGCGTGGTCGATCGGATCATCACGGATCTCGGAGTGTTCGATGTGACACCTGAGGGGCTCAAGGTCGTGGAGACCGCGCCGGACGTGACGCTGGAGGAGATTGCCTCCAAGACGGGCGTTCCGCTGGTCTGACCGATCCGCCGCCATGGCGGCAACTCCGGCTGGCCCTACACTTCGCGGTTTTCTTTTCGTCCACAGGTTCCGGAGTCGCCCGCATGCAGCGTTTCAACTTTCCCATCGTCATCATCGATGAGGACTACCGTTCGGAGAACACCTCCGGTCTGGGCATCCGCGCACTGGCGCAGGCGATCGAGAA
>JBEANV010000595.1:0-3253 GCA_041165285.1 Pseudomonadota bacterium
CTGCTGACGCTGTTGGGGGTCAGCGATGGCGGCTTGAGCCGGCTGTTCGTGACGCCCAGATCGCCCGGTCGCTGGCCGTTCAGCAGCCCGAAGCGGGCACCAGTCAGCAGCGCGGCGACCAGGCTGAGCAGCACGAGGACGATGGTTTTCATGGGCGTGGGCTTTCCGTGTGGAGTAGACGAACCTGCAGCGGCCCGAGAGCGCCTGCGGCGATGGCCACCAGCCGGTCGATGTTCGGGTGCTTGCCGGGGAAGGCGTGGGCGTCGGCGGTGTGCTCGGCGTAGAGGGCCAGGCCGTCAAGGGCGGCAGGGGCGTTGACCACGCCGTGGCGCTGGGCAAGCGCGTGGTACACGGCGACCGAGCCGGCCTGGCCGGGGCGGTTGTCGAGCGTGGCGACGACGGCGCCGTCCTGGTCGAGCAGTTGCAGGCCGGCCAGATGGGTGATGCCGGGCAGGGTCTTGAGCGTGTCGGAAAAGTTCATGGTTGCCATGCTACTGCCACTGCCGCGCGAAGAAGGCTGCGGTCATCACCAGCCCGGTGACCACCACGGCGGCGCGCACAGCCGTGGCGGGCAGGCGCAGCGCGAGCCGGGCACCGGCAAAGCCGCCCGCCGTGGCGGCCACCATCATCATCAGCGCCTGTGGCCAGTGGATCGCGCCCGCCCAGGCAAAGGCAGCGACCGACAGCAGCGAGAGCACGAGCGAGTTCAGGTTCTTCAGCGCATTGGCCGTGTTGACGCGGGTTTCGCCCGTCAGCGTGTAGAGCGCCATCAGCAGGATGCCGAGTCCGCCGTTGAAATAGCCGCCGTAGACCGCCACGGTGAACAGGCCGAGCGCCTGCGCGGTGGGATGCATGTCGCCAGAGCCGCGCCGGGTTCGGGCCGCGACCAGCCGCGGCCCGAACGCGAACAGGACGGTGGCGAACAGCAGCAGCCATGGCACCGCGGCCGAGAACACCTCGGCTGGTGTCACCAGCAGCAGCAAGGCCCCGCCCACACCGCCGACCGCGCAGATCAAGCCTTCGCGGACCAGGCGCCCGCGGGGCAGCGCGGACAACTCCGCCCGGAATCCGAGCGTGCTGCCCAGATAGCCGGGACTGACGGCCACCGCGCTGGTCGCGTTCGCCATGATCGGCGGCAGGCCAGTGAAGACCAGCGCCGGGAAGGTGAGGAAGCTGCCGCCGCCGGCAATGGCGTTGAGCACCCCCGCAGCGAAGGCGGCCAGCAGCAGCAAGGCCCCGTGTGCGGTGTCCATCAGGGCTGTGCGCGGCGGCGGGCGACCTGACCGGACAGGTAGGTCCAGACCAGATTGGCGGCGGCGTTGCTCGACAGTTCTGCGTGGTCGTATGGTGGCGCCACTTCCACGCAGTCCATGCCGACCCAGCGTTCGCCAGCCAGCTCTTCGATCAGCGTGAGCGCCTGGTTGGTGGTCAGTCCACCGGGTTCGGGCGTGCCGGTGCCGGGCGCGAAGGCGGGGTCGAGGGCGTCGATGTCGAAGCTCAGGTACAGCGGCGGGTTGCCGCAGGAGGCCCAGCGCAGGCGCAGGGTCTGGATCACAGTGTCGAGTTGCACGGCGTTTTCCAGGCCGCGCAGGTCGCGCGAGGTCCAGATCAGGCCGCCCTGATCACGCACATAGTCCCGCGCTTCGCGCTGGCCGGCACTGCGAATGCCGATCTGCGCGAAGGCCTGCGGCAGCACCAGCCCCTCCTGAATCGCCTCGTAGACCCAGGTGCCATGACCGCTAGGCTCGCCGAAGTGGTCCTCCCAGGTGTCGCAGTGGGCGTCGAAGTGCAGCACGCCCAGCGGTTGCCCGAAGTGCTGCCGGTAGGCGCGCAGCAGCGGCAGCGTCACCGAATGGTCGCCGCCGAGCCAGACCATGTGGCGCTGCTCGGCCAGCAGGGCGCTGACCTGCGGCACCAGCGCCGCGCGCATCCGCTCCAGGCTGGTGTTGGGGAGGGGCAGGTCGCCTAGATCGCACAGCACGTCGGCGGGCGACACATCAAACAGCGGGTGTGTGCCGTCACACAGCATGTGGCTGGCCTCGCGGATCGCACGGGGGGCCATGCGGGCGCCGGGGCGGTTGGTGACGCTGCCGTCCCAGGCGATGCCGGCCAGGCCGAACGGGCGGGTATCGCGGTCTTGCGGCCCCATCGGAACCTTGAGGAAGCTGTGGGCGCTGAGGAAGGCGAAGTCGGTCATGGCGCCAGTGTGCCGCAGCCCTGTGTTTTCACGACACTGAAGTCGATTCCACATCATGAAAAAATGACATGCTGCATTGCATCAAAATTTTTCATCGTGAGAAAACAAATTCCGTATCATGGTATTTATGGCCTAAGTTGTTGATTTTATTGGATGTTGAAATATGTCTTATATAAGACATAAGTCTTCTCGTTTTCACGGGCAGCCGCTAAGCTGGAGCCATCCAATTCGCCATAAACCGGAGCGTTCCATGACCAAGCTGACCCGCGAACAACAGATTGCCGCCCTTGAAAAAGACTGGGCTGAAAACCCCCGCTGGAAGCTGGTGAAGCGCGGCTACAGCGCCGCCGACGTGGTGCGCCTGCGCGGCTCCATGCAGCCCGAGTACACGCTGGCCAAGAACGGCGCCGAGAAGCTGTGGGACAAGGTCAACGGCGGCGCCAAGAAGGGCTACGTCAACGCCTTCGGCGCGATCACCGCCGGACAGGCGATGCAGCAGGCCAAGGCTGGTCTGGAAGCCGTCTACCTGTCGGGCTGGCAGGTCGCCGCCGACGGCAACACCAGCGAAACCATGTACCCGGACCAGTCGCTGTACGCCTACGACTCGGTGCCGACGATGGTTCGCCGCATCAACAACACGTTCAAGCGCGCCGACGAGATCCAGTGGGGCCGTGGCATCAACCCGGGCGACAAGGGCTTCGTCGATTACTTCCTGCCGATCGTCGCGGACGCGGAAGCCGGCTTCGGCGGCGTGCTGAACGCGTTCGAGCTGATGAAGAACATGATCGCTTCGGGCGCCGCTGGCGTTCACTTCGAAGACCAGCTCGCCGCGGTCAAGAAGTGCGGCCACATGGGTGGCAAGGTGCTGGTCCCGACCCGCGAAGCCGTCGAGAAGCTGATCGCCGCGCGTTTCGCCGCTGACGTGATGGGCGTGCCCACCATCGTTCTGGCCCGCACCGACGCGGAAGCCGCTAACCTGCTGACCAGCGACTGCGACGACAACGACCGCCCGTTCGTCACCGGCGAGCGCACGCAGGAAGGCTTCTACCGCGTCAA
>JBEANV010000596.1:0-2665 GCA_041165285.1 Pseudomonadota bacterium
TGTGCAGCACACAGCGGGCGGCCGGATCGGCCGCATAGATGCGCCGGTGCAGCACCAGCGTCTTGCTGGCGCGATCGCCACTGCGCTGCACGCCATCCGGCCCGACCTTGGCCAGCCGGACGGGGTCGAGCGTCCCCAGGCAGGCGTCCGTCGGGGTGATCAGGAACCCGTCGTCCAGCCGCACGCTGACATTGCCAGCCGTTGCATGCACCAGTCCGCGCGCGAACAGGCTCTGCCCGACGCGGCAGATCTCGTCGCGCCAGAAGGTCTCGGTGCCGGTGGTCGCGCTCATGCGGCCAACCGGGCGAACGCCTTGTCGAAGAAATCCACCGTGCCGAAGTTGCCCGACTTCAGCGCCAGGTGCAGCGCACCGCCCGCTGCGTGTGGGGACGGCGCGTGGCACCACGGCACGCCGGGGTCGATCGGCGCGCCGATCTGCAGGCGCTCGACCCCGAGCGCCTGCACGCACGCCCCCGAGGTCTCGCCGCCGGCCACCACCAGTTGCCCGACACCAGCCTGCACCAGTGCTCGGGCGATCTGCGCCAGCGCCTGCTCGACGAGGTGCCCGGCCTGCTCGGTGCCGAGTGTGCGCTGCACCGCGCGGACGGTCTGCGGATCGGCGGTGGCGTAGAGCAGCACCGGCACGTCGCCGAGCTGCGGTGTCGCCCACGCGATGGCCTGGGCCACCAGGTCTTCGCCCGCCGCCAGCCGCAGCGCATCGAGGCCGAAGGTGCGGCCGGGGTGGCGCCGTGCGAACTCCGCCACCTGCGCATTCGAGGCGGTGGAGCAACTGCCGGAGACGATCGCCCGGTGCCCCCGTGGTGCGGGCAGCGCCGCCGCCGGGCCTTGGCCGGGCGTGACGCCGTGGTTCTGCGGCAGCCCGATCGCCACGCCCGAACCCGCCACCAGCAGCGGCAGTCCGGCGAAGGCGCGGCCCATCGCCATCAGGTCGTCGTGGATGAGGGCATCGACGATGGCCAGCCCCACGCCGTCCGCCCGCAGGGCCGCGAGCCGCGCGGCGATCGCCGCGCTGCCCTGCCGCACCACGGCGTGCTCGACCAGCCCGACGCGGCGCCGCGCCTGCGCCTGCAGCACGCGCACGAGGTTGGCGTCGTGCATCGGCGTCAGCGGGTGGTCACGCATGCTGCCTTCGCTGAGCAGCACCTGGCCGGTGAAGAGGTAGCCCTGGTAAACGGTGCGCTGGTTCTCGGGAAAGGCCGGACAGGCGATGGCGAAATCACAGCCCAGCGCGTCCATCAGCGCCTCGGCGACCGGGCCGATGTTGCCCTGCGGGGTCGAGTCGAAGGTGGAGCAGACCTTGAAGTAGACCTGCTCGACCCCCTGCGCCTGCAGCCAGGCGAGTGCGGCCAGCGACTGCGCCACCGCGTCGGTCGGGGCGATGGTGCGCGACTTCAGCGCCACCACCACCGCGTCGGCCTGCGACGCGCCATCGAGCGCCGTGTCGGGCACGCCCAGGGTCTGCACCACGCGCCAGCCGGCGCGCACGAGGTTGCTGGCGAGGTCGGTCGCGCCGGTGAAATCGTCGGCGATGCAGCCCAGCTTCATGGCTCAGGCCCCCTGCAGCGTGGCGGTCAGCGTCTGCGCCACGCGCTCGCCGAAGGCGCGGCAGCCAGTCTGCCCGCCCAGATCGGCGGTGCGCCAGGCCGGGGTCTCCAGCACCGTGTCCACTGCGGTGCCCATGGCCGCTGCTGCCGTTTCCAGGTCCGCCCGGCCGTGGCGTTCGCCGAGCCACTGCAGCAGCATCGCCACCGACAGGATCATCGACACCGGGTTCGCCTTGTCCTGCCCGGCGATGTCGGGCGCCGAGCCGTGCTGGGCCTGCGCGCAGCAGTGGGTGTCGCTGGCCATCATCGATCCGGCCAGGCCCAGGCTGCCCGACAGCTCGCTGGCGAGGTCGGAGATGATGTCGCCGTAGAAGTTGGTCGCCACCAGCACGTCGAAACGCTCGGGGTTGCGCACCAGGTGGGCGGTGGACGCATCGACCAGCAGGTCGTCCAGCGCCACCTCCGGGAACTCCCGCGCCACGTCGCGCACGCACTCCAGGAACAGCCCGTCCGTCATGTGGAAGCTGTTGGCCTTGTGGATGGCGGTGACCTTCTTGCGCCGCTTCATCGCCAGCTCGAAGGCGCGGCGGGCGATGCGCTCGCTGCAGTGGCGCGTGATCTTGCGGAAGGACAGGGCCATGTCGGGGCTGGGCATCAGCTCGGCCCAGCCGCGGGTCATGTTGCGGTCCGGGTAGAAGCCTTCGGTGGCCTCGCGCATGATGACCAGGTCCATGGTCTTGCCCGGCTTCATGTTCGACGCGATCGACGGCCGGGTGCGGGCCGGGCGCACGTTGGCGTAGAGGTCCAGCCCGATGCGGAAGCCCGCCGAGACATTGCGCCCGCCCTTTTCCGGGGCGGGATAGTCGGCGTGCGACTGGGTGCCCAGGATGATGCCGTCGAAGGTGCGGGCCTTGGCCAGCGTCTCGTCGCGCAGCGTGGTGCCATGTTTGGCCAGGCTGGGGAAGCCGACCTCGTCGTGCTCGAACGCCAGACCGAGGCCCAGCGCCGCATTGGCCGCCTGCACCACATCCAGCGCCGCCGCCACGATCTCGGGGCCGATCCCGTCGCCGGGCAATACCAGAATCTTCATGCTCATCTCC
>JBEANV010000597.1:0-4342 GCA_041165285.1 Pseudomonadota bacterium
GACCTCGTCGGCCCGGCCGTGTGGCTGCCGCTGGTCTGGGGTGAGACGGCGGACGCCGAAGCCTCGTTCGACGACGAGGGCCAGGCCCGCACCATCGTCGGGCTGGTGACGCGCCACTGGAGCGCGGTGGCCGAGGAGCTGGTCGAGGCCGATGCCTCCGACACCCCGCGCGTGCCGCGCCTGAGCACCGGCCGGGATGGCCGCGTCACCGGCAATGCCTGGGCGACCGGCTTCACGCGCGGGATGCACGTGTCGCCGGAGGGCTGGCAGGAGGTGCTCGGCGACGACGAGGCCGGCGAGGTGCTGGTGCCGATGATGATGCTGCACCACGAACGAGACCCGGACGAGGCGATGCGTCCGCCGCCGTTCGACGACACAGTGCGCGCCGAGGTGATCGACGCCATGGTGATGGGCGCGGCGCAGCTCTACCGCCATTTCGGACCGGCCCGCCGCGCGGCCTCACGCGCCGACCGTCAGGCACTGACCTTTCGCCGTTCCGGCGCCAAGCTCGGCCGCAACGACCCATGTGCCTGCGGCAGCGGCAAGAAGTTCAAGGCGTGTTGCGGGCGGAACTGACCAGCACTTTGCTGACGCTGGCGTGAGGCTTACATGTGGAGCCAGGCCGCTGCACCGAGCAGCAGCCCACCGCCAGCCACCACATACATGGCCACCTTGAGCCACGACTGCTTGGTCAGCAGAGAGATGGCGGCCAGCGCGATCGAGATCTGCAGTGCGGTGGTGGCCTGCGCCCAGCGGTGGTGGATGTGCAGTTGCTCGTCCGACTGGTGGTCCCAATCGGTGGATTCCTTTTCCAGGGCTTCGGCCTTGACCTTGATTTCTTCCTTCTCGCCCTTGTAACGCTGGGCTTCCTTGGCGAAGTTGTCCTTGACCTCGCCGACAGTCAGTTGCAGCCCGAGTTCGGCCAGATTCTGCTTGCTGCTCTTGGACTGGTAGAAATTCCACTGGTTGCCCGCCTCGGTCTTCTTGATCGCGGCGTTGTTCTTGTAGAGGCCGGCGTTGGACTGCGTCGCGCCGCCCATGTACGAAAAGATGGCGCCGACGGTGGCAATCACCGCGGTCGCCACGGCAATCGAATTGGTCGATGCATCGCTGCTGCCGTGGTGGGCGACGTGCTCCAGCTCGTGGTCATGCGGGCCGTGGACGTGGAAATTGTTGCCGGACATGGTGGGTGTGTTTCCAATCAGTGGGGTGTTGCGGTTCTGGCTGCGATCAGCGTCTCCAGACACTGTTCCCGTATCCCGTAGAACGCCTTGATCTCCGCGATCTGCGCCCGCACGGTGTCGGCGTGGCCTTCTGGCGTGGCTGCGCGCTTGACGGCCAGGATCATCTTGTTCTTGTTGGTGTGTTCCAGCGAGACAAACTCGAAGACCTGCGTGTCGTAGCCGGCGGCGTCCAGCAGCAGCGCGCGCAGGCTGTCGGTGACCATCTCGGCTTCCTGTCCCAGGTGGACGCCGTGTTGCAGCATCGGGCGCAGCAGCGGCGGCGTCTTCATCTGCGGGCGGACCTGCTTGTGGCAGCAGGGCGAGCACATGATGATCGACGCCCCGGCGCGCAATCCGAAGTCGATGGCGTAGTCGGTGGCGATGTCGCAGGCGTGCAGCGCGACCATCACGTCCAGCCCGACCGGCGTGTAGTGGCGCACATCGCCCGCGTCGAAGCGCAGGCCGTCCAGCCCGTGCCGCGCCGCCGCGTCGTTGCACAGCGTGACCAGCTCGTCGCGCAGCTCCACCCCCGTGACCTGCGGCACACGACCTTGTGCCCGCAGCCAGTCGTGCATCGCGAAGGTCAGGTAGCCCTTGCCGCAGCCGAAATCGAACACGCCAATCGGCCGGTCCGTCGGCGTGCCGGCCAGCGGTGACGCGGCCATCGCGCTGGCGAAGACCTCGGTGAACTTGTTGATCTGGCGCCACTTGCGCGACATGGCCGGGATGAGCTGGTGCTGCGCGGTCGTCACGCCCAGATCGGCCCAGAATGGCCGGTCCAGCGACAGCAGGCGGTGCTTCTCGCGGTTGTGCGCGGAGGGGCTGTCCTCGTCGTCGGCGTTGTTCTCTGCGGTGCCTTCCGCCGCCGCGACCTTGCCTACGCGCAGCAGGCTCTTGTCGCGCCCGCCCTTTTCCTTGACGGCGAGCTGCACCTCCTGGGTGCGGGTGTGCAGGTGGGCGTTCTGGAAGGCCGGGCCGATCAGCGTGTCGAGCACCGCCAATGCCTCGGTCATCGGGTGGTTCTTGGTGATGTCCTTGGTGGCGTGGCGGTAGACGAATTGCAGACTGGCCTCGCCGCGCAGCGTCACGGGCCGCACCAGCAGGCGCTCCAGCCCCGGCTCGGTGCCGCGGTACCTGCCCAGCGCCAGGCGCACGAACTGGCGCGAGGCGAGGGCGCTGTCCAGCAGGCGGAAGAAGCGTTCGCGGGCCGAAGGCGTCTCGCGCGTTGACGCAACGGCGTCGGCAATGAGTGAGGTGAACATGGCCGGGATTGTCGGGCACGGGGCAATAATCTTCGTTTCCAACTGTCGGTGAACGGCCCGCCCATGCCCAGCGCCTTCAATTTCGCTGCATCGCCCTTTGACGTGCTCCAGGCCGAGGAGCGCCAGCTTGTGCGGCGCAGCGTGGACATCGAGTACTTCCGGGAAGGGGCGACCATCCTGGCCCCCGGGGTGGAGCCGACCCATCTGTTCATGCTCATCAAGGGTCATGTCCAGCAGTGCGAGGGTGACGAGCAGCAGGCGACCTTCGGCCCGGATGACTGCTTCGACGGTCGGGGTCTGGTGGCCGGGCGGGTCAGCAGCCGCTTCGTTGCCAGCGAGGAGGTGGTGCTCTACCGGCTGGCCAAGGCGACGGTCATGGCGCTGATCGCCAGCAACGCTACCTTCGGCGCGCTGTTGTTCGCCGACCTGTCGAACAAGCTCGGCGCACTGGCCGAGCGACGCAGCCGGCACGAACTCCAGTCGCTGACGATGGCGCGGGTGGACCAGGCCTACCTGCGGCCGGCGCATTTTGTGGACGCGGACGACGACGTGGCCAAGGTCGCACGCGTCTTCCACGGGCAGCGCACGACCAATGTGCTGGTGCGCGACACGGCCAGCACGCCGTCCCGGCTTGGCATCTTCACCGTGACCAGTCTGCCCAAGGCGATCCTGACGGGCGTGCCGCTGGACCGCCTGCCGGTGCGCGCTCTGGCCAATTTCAGGCTGGTGACGATTCGCCCGAGCACGCCGCTGTTCGACGCGCTGGCGCTGATGATCCGCCACCGCATCCACCGGCTCGTGGTCGCCGAGGGCGATCAGATCATCGGTTTCCTGCAGCAGCTCGACCTGCTCAGCTACCTCTCCAACCACTCCTACCTGATCACGCTCCAGATCCTGGAGGCGCAGGACATTGCCACGCTCCAGCGTGCCGCCGAGCAGATCACGCGCCTGATCGGCGTGCTGGAGCACAGCGGCACCAAGGTCGGCATGATCGCCCGGCTGGTGCAGGAGCTGAACGCTGCGCTGTTCGAGCGCGCGTGGCAGCTCATCGCACCACCCGATCTCGTTGCCAACAGTTGCCTGTTTGTGATGGGCAGCGAAGGCCGCGGTGAGCAGTTGCTCAAGACCGATCAGGACAACGGCCTGATCCTGCGCAATGGCTACGAATGCCTGCACGATGTCGGCGCACTCTGTGACCGCTTCTCGGCCGCGCTCGCCGCATTCGGCTATCCGCCGTGTCCGGGCCGCATCATGGTCAGCAATCCGGACTGGCGCCACAGCGAGGACGATTTCGCCCGCACCGTGCGTGAATGGCTGTTTGCACCGACCCCCGACCACCTGATGTCGCTGGCAATCTTCCTGGATGCGCACAGCGTGGCGGGTGACGCGGCATTGCTGGCGGGTGTGCGCCAGCAGATGTGGCGCTACGCCACCGACAACGCCGGGACGCTCGGGCGCTTCGCCGGCGCCATCGACGCCTTCCAGACCGGCAGCGGCTGGTGGAACCGGATCCTGCACCTGGGGGACGGTGGCAAGGAGGCGTTCGATCTGAAGAAGGCCGGCATCTTTCCGCTGGTGCATGGTGTGCGCAGCCTGGCGTTCGAGCACCGGATCACCGCCACCAACACCGTGGACCGCATCGAAGCCCTGCTCGCGGGTGGGCACCTGCCCGCCGATTTCGGCACGGACCTGATCGACAGCCTGCACTTCTTCATGGGCCTGAAGCTACGCGCAGGGTTGCAGGCGCTGGAACAGGGTCACCCGGCCGGCGCGGACATCGCGCCTGACAAGCTCGGCAGCCTGGACCGCGATTTGCTCAAGGACACGCTGGCGGTGGTCAAGCGCTTCAAGGCACAC
>JBEANV010000598.1:0-3136 GCA_041165285.1 Pseudomonadota bacterium
CCGATGAGTTCCGACTCCATCTGCATCGGCGTCGTCGGCTTGAAGGCGTCGGAGAGCTGCGGATGGGTGGCCATCACCTGCGGCGCGGTGGTTGCGCCAAAGAATGATTCGGTGCGCGTGGCAGGGGCTTGGCGGCCCACCGTCACCGCGGCGTTGCGCCGGGGTGAGGAGCCGTTCGATTCGCCCACCATCTGGCGCTCGATGGCGTCAATCTTGTCCTTGACGTCGTCGCTGTCCGGGCGGGTCGCGTAGCTGTCCTGGCTGCGAACTTCGGAATCGTCGAGGTGAGACAGACCGTCGAGCCCCGCCAGGCCTTCACCGGTCAGCCCTTCTCGGCGGATCTTGCGCAGCGTGTCGAACTCGCGCTTGCGCACGAAATCGTTGCGCCGCTTGCGCTCGATCATCGCCTTGAGTTCCGACTTGGCGTAGTCGTCTTCCTTGTTGTCCGTCCCGGCCGAATTCAGGTCCGCCCAGTCAGTGGTCGGGTTGAGCGCGAAGCGCACCACCTTGCGGAAAAAACCGCTCTTGGGAGGATCCTTGGGGTCAGCCATGTCTGGGGGTGCGGCTGGGCACGGGCGGGGTGATCAGCAGGGCCCGTGTGCTCAGTCGCCGAAGAGTTTTTGTTTCAGTTCCCTGCGCTGCTGCGCTTCCAGCGACAGTGTAGCGGTCGGACGCGCCAGCAGGCGACCGAGGCCGATCGGTTCGCCGGTTTCATCACAGTAACCATAGTCGCCGGATTCGATGCGGCTGAGCGACTGGGTGATCTTCTTGAGCAGCTTGCGCTCGCGGTCACGGGTGCGCAGCTCCAGCGCGTGCTCTTCCTCGATCGTGGCGCGGTCGGCCGGATCGGGAACGATGGAAGTGTCTTCGCGCAGGTGCTCGGTCGTCTCGCCAGCGTTGGCCAGCAGATCGTCCTTCTGCTGCTTCAGGCAGGCGCGGAAAAAGTCGAGCTGCTGGTCGCTCATGTACTCGCTCTCGGGCATGGCCATCAGCTCGGCGTCCGTCAGGTCACGGCCGGCTTTGGTCTTCCACGCGTTGGCGAGGGTCGGGTCAGTCTTGGGATCGTTCTGGGGCATGGGAGACTCTGGTGGCAATCAAGGGTGAAATCGTGGCGGCCACCTGTCAGGGCCGATTCCGGGCGCGCGGATTGTATCCACCTCGGGTCGCGTGTGCCCGGCAGCCGCCCGCGGGGGTGAACCCCCACGTGTGGCGCTTCACACCAGACACTGTGCCAAGCCTTGCTGGAACACGTCGCCGGGCAGATCGATGCCGATGAACACCATCTTGCTCTGGCGCTTTTCGCCCGGCAACCACTTCGGGCCGAGGTCGCTGCCCATCAGCTGGTGGACGCCCTGGAAGATGACCTTCCGCTCGGTGCCTTTCATGTTCAGCACGCCCTTGTAGCGCAGCATCTTCGGGCCGTAGATCTGCACGATCGAGCCGAGGAAGTCCTCCAGCTTGGCCGGATTGAAGGCCTTGTGCGAGCGGAAGACGAAGGACTTCACGTCGTCGTCGTGGTGATGGTGGTGCGGGTGGTCGCAGTGCTCGCCGGGGGCGTGGTCATGGCCGTGGTGGTCCTCGTGACCATGGCTGTGCCCGTGGCCCTGGTCGGCCGCAGCCAGGAATTCCGGGTCGATCTCCAGCTTGGCGTTCAGATTGAAGCCGTGCAGGTCGAACACCTGCGCGATCGGCACGTCGCCAAAGTTCACGCGGCGCTGCGGCGCACGCGGGTTCATGTGCTTCAGGCGGTGCGACAGCGCATCAAGCGTGGTTTCGTCGACCAGATCAGCCTTGCTGATGAAGAGCTGGTCGGCAAAACCGATCTGGCGGCGCGCTTCCTGGCGGTCGTCGAGCTGCTTCTGGGCATGCACGGCGTCCACCAGCGTCAGGATGGAGTCGAGCAGGTAGCTTTCGGCCACCTCGTCGTCCATGAAGAAGGTCTGCGCCACCGGGCCGGGATCGGCAAGGCCGGTGGTCTCGATCACCACACGGTCGAAGGTCAGCTCGCCCTTGCGGCGCTTGGCGGCCAGGTCGGACAGCGTGGAGCGCAGGTCTTCGCGGATCGTGCAGCAGACGCAGCCGTTGCTGAGCTGGATGATCTGCTCCTCGGTATCGCCGACGAGGATGTCGTTGTCGATGTTCTCTTCGCCGAACTCGTTCTCGATCACGGCGATCTTCTGGCCGTGGGCCTCGGACAGGATGCGCTTGAGCAGCGTCGTCTTGCCCGAGCCGAGAAAGCCGGTGAGGATGGTGGCGGGGATGAGGCCTGTGGACATGGATGGTGGGCGAGAAGCCGAGGGCAAAAGCGGATTGTCGAATGTCTGTCAAGCCCCCGGGTGTGTCAAGGCATCTGGCCCGCCACGGTACTGACCCCGGGAGTCGCCCCGGTACCTCGCAAGTGCCCGCATCGGGTATTCTCGGCACATGATCACTACAGGCACCTGATCGTGTCCGAACCCCAGCAGAGTTCCCGTTTTGGCCGAGAGCCGGGACGGGCCGCTCAACACGATCACCGCACGCTGTTCGAGCGCGTGATCGAATTCATTTCCCCTGGCCCCGACTCGCGCGACGAGTTGATGGAGACGCTGGCAGACGCCGAGAAGCGCGAGCTGATCGACCCGGAATCGCGCTCGATGCTGGAAGGCGTGTTGCGTATGGCGGACCTGACGGCGGGCGACGCGCTGGTGGCCGCGCCCCGCATGGACCTGCTCGACATCGAATCGTCCTACGACGAAGTGCTCGCCAGCGTCATCGACACGGGGCACTCGCGCTTCCCGGTGTTCGAGGGCGAGCGCGACAACATCATCGGCGTGCTGATGTCGAAGGACTTGCTCAAGGTCCAGCGCTCGCCCGACCTGCACCTGCGCACGCTGCTGCGGCCGGCGCTGTTCGTGCCGGAGTCGAAGGGCTTGAACGAGTTGCTGCGCGACTTCCGCTCGAACCGCAACCACCTGGCCATCGTCATCGACGAGTTCGGCGGCATCGCCGGCCTCATCACGATCGAGGACGTGCTGGAGGAGATCGTCGGCGAGATCAACGACGAGTACGACACCGACGAGGTGGCGCCCGTGGAAGAGTTGGGCGACAAGAACTTTCGAGTCTCCGCACGACTTCCGCTCGAGGATCTCGCCGAGTT
>JBEANV010000599.1:0-3037 GCA_041165285.1 Pseudomonadota bacterium
GGCTGGGTGCGGTCCGGAAAGATGTAGAAGTAGTCGCGGTAGGCCGGGTCTTCGGCCCGTGCGCCGAGCGCCCAGTCGTGTTCGTCCGAGGTGTGGTTGAACACGAAGTCCAGCACCAGCGAGATGCCCGCTTCACGGAGCTTGTCCGACAGGTGGCGCAGCTCGTCGATCGTGCCGAGCGAGGGTTTGGTGGCCCGGTAGCTGCTGACCGCGTAGCCGCCGTCGCTGTGCGGCTCGGGGCACAGGTAGGGCGGCATCAGGTGCAGGTAGGTCAGGCCGAGTTCCTGGAAGTACGGGATCTGCGCCTCGATGCCACTGAAATTGCCTGCGAACAGATCGACGTAGCAGACGCCGCCGAGCATGCGCTGCGACTGGAACCAGTCCGGGTCATGCTCGCGCTGGGCGTCGAGCGCCTTCAGATCGCCGGCGCGGTCGCGCCAGGCCTCGAAGGCGGTCTGCAGCAGCCGGACAAGGAAGTCCTCGAAGTCGGGGCGGTCGCCATACAGCGGCACCAGCTCGCTGCGCAGCGTCTGCAGGTGCGTGCGCACACGCTGGTCGAACGCGGGCCAGTTGGCCTCGCCCGCCAGCGTCTTGTGCAGGATCTGCCAGACGCGGCCGAGTTGCTCATCGTGCGTGACCCAGGCGGGGATGGGGCGTCCGGTCACCCGCGGGCCGGAAATCGTGTCGGTGGCCACGGCGGCCTCCTTGTCAATGGTCGGTTCTGGGAACAGTGTCGGGGCGGTCGTGTCAGGCGTGCAGGCGCAGCATCCGCGCCTCCCACGGCCGCAGCGGCGCGCCATGCAGCGCGTCGCCCTCGCAGGCGGGATAGTTGCCGAGCATCCAGTCGCAGCCGCTCGCATGCACTTCGGCGGGCAGGTCGAACACAGGCGTCTCGCCGCTGAAGTTGCAGACGATCAACCAGCGTTCGCCACCCTCGCCTTCGCCCAGCGTGCGGGTATAGGCGTAAATCTGTGCATGGTCAGGCAGCAGCAGGCCGTACCGGCCATGCACCAGCACCGGATGGACGCGGCGCAGCGCGATCAGGCGCTGGTAGTGGTGGAACACCGAGTCCGGATCGGCTACCGCCTGCGCGGCGTTGATCTGCGGGAAATTCGGATTCAGCTTGAGCCACGGCGTGCCGGCGGTGAACCCGGCGTTGGCCGAGGCATCCCAGGGCATCGGCGTTCGTGCGTTGTCACGGCCCTTGGCATGGATCGACGCCATCACCTCGGCAGGCGCTTGTCCACGCTCCTCGGTGGCAACGCGGTACATGTTGCGGATCTCGATGTCCTGGTAGTCGTCGATCGACGGGAACGCGACATTGGTCATGCCGAGTTCCTCGCCCTGGTAGACGTAGGGCGTGCCCTGCATCCCGTGCAGGAAGGTGCCCAGCATCTTGGCCGACTCGACCCGGTACGCACCGTCATCGCCGAAGCGCGACACCGGCCGCGGCTGGTCGTGGTTGTTCAGGTAGAGGCTGTTCCAGCCTTGCTGGTAGAGGGCGTCCTGCCAGCGCGACATCGTCGCCTTCAGGTCGCGCAGGTCCAGCGGTTTCAGCGCCCACTTGCCGTTCATGTGGCCGCCGACGCTGTCGAGGTCCATGTGCTCGAACTGGAACAGCATGTTCAGCGCGCCCGTCTCGGGGTGCGTCAGCTCGCGGCCCTGCTGGATGGTGGCCAGCGGCGCCTCGCCGACGGTGATCGTGTCGTAATGATCGAGCACCTGTTCGCGCATCTCGCGCAGGAACTCCAGCAGCCGCGGCCCGTTGCAGGTCAGCGCGAAACCCGGTTGCAGGAACCCGTCGCGCACCACCGGCGCATCCGGCAGGCTGCCATCCGCATTCCACGGCTTCGAGATCATGTTGATCACGTCCATGCGGAAGCCGTCCACGCCCTTGTCGAGCCAGAACCGCATCACGTCGTGGACCTCGGCCCGCAGCGCCGGGTTCTCCCAGTTCAGGTCCGGTTGCTTGCGGCTGAACATGTGGAGGTAGTACTCGCCCGTCGCCTCGTTCCACTCCCAGACCGAGCCGTTGAACGCCGCTTCCCAGTTGGTGGGTGGCGAGCCGTCGGCCTGCGGCTCGCGCCAGATGAAGTGGTCGTGGTACGGGTTGTCGCGGCTTCTGCGTGCTTGCTGGAACCAGACGTGCTCGTCCGAGCAGTGGTTGACCACGAGGTCCATCATCAGCTTGATGCCGCGCGCATGCATCTGCGCCAGCATCTCGTCGAAGTCGGCCATCGTCCCGAACTCCGGGGCAATGGCGCGGTAGTCGCTGATGTCGTAGCCGTTGTCATCCTGCGGCGAGGCGTAGACCGGCGACAGCCAGACCACATCGACGCCGAGCGCCTGCAGGTGGTCCAGCTTCGACGTGATGCCGGGCAGATCGCCCACCCCGTCGCCATTGCTGTCGCAGAAGCTGCGCGGGTAGATCTGGTAGACGACGGACTGTTTCCACCAGTCGCGGTCGGGGGGTGCGGTCATGGTCAGCGTTTTTCAGCGTTCAGGTGGGCAGTTGCACGGTACGGTTGAACGCCAGCCCGGCCGCATCGAAGAGGTAGCCATGCTCGGGGCGGACACGCAGCGTGATGCGGTCGCCCGCCGAGTGGCCGGCGTAGCCTTCGAGGCGCAGCGTCACCATCGGCGCATCCGGTGCGATGTCGAGGTACAGCATCGACGAATCACCCAGTCGCTCCATCTGGCGAACCTGGGCGTGCAGCGGCGAGCCGACGCCCGTGTCCCCGGCAAGCAGATGCTCCGGGCGAACACCCAGCGAGACCTTGTCGCCGGCCCTGCCGCGGCGGGCATCCACCGCGATGGTGATCTGTTCGCCATGCACCTCGACCACCGCGTGGTCCGCCTCGGCGCGCACGAGGCGGCCGGGCAGGATGTTCATCTTCGGGCTGCCGATGAACTCGGCGACGAAGAGGTTTTCCGGGCGGTGGTACAGGTCCATCGGCGAGCCGAACTGCGCCACGCTGCCGTGGTCCTGCACGCCCTGGCCCGAGCGCAGCAGCACGATCTTGTCGGCCAGCGTCAT
>JBEANV010000600.1:0-3467 GCA_041165285.1 Pseudomonadota bacterium
CCATACAGGCGCATGGCGTCGTGCAGGTTGTCGGCCTCGAGCCAGTGGATGCGCAAGCCCTCGACGGCATCGAGCACGGTGCGCAAGCCCACGCGGACCAGATCGTGGTCGTCCACCAGCAAGACCTTGAAGGTGCCCAGCGAAGGGGTGGTGGGGACGGGTACGACAGATCCCATGGCGGCGGATGACAAGCAGAGGTTGGACATGGTTAACTTTCAGTGTCCGCCGTGACACAGGAGACCGCAATCCCTAAGTTGTCAGCGCTTGTGTCGTGTGTGCACGGGCGGCCTTGACAAGTGCTTGATTCGAAGCCAAAGCGACAAAACCGGGCCAATCCGTTACGATGGCGGGTTTGCCCGCGCCCGTTTCGATAGAGTGTCCAGCCGTGTCTGATCCAGCATCCTCACCCTCCTCATCCACGCCCACGGCATTCGGCCCCGAAACCGGCCGTCGCCGCACGTTCGCGATCATCTCCCACCCCGACGCCGGCAAGACCACGCTGACCGAAAAGCTGCTGCTGTTTTCGGGCGCCATCCACATTGCGGGATCGGTGAAGGCGCGCAAGGCGTCGCGCCACGCCACCTCGGACTGGATGGAAATTGAAAAGCAGCGCGGCATCTCGGTGGCGTCATCGGTCATGCAGATGCTGTACCGCGACCATGTGGTCAACCTGCTGGACACCCCGGGCCACAAAGACTTCTCGGAAGACACCTACCGCGTGCTGACCGCCGTGGACTCGGCGCTGATGGTGATCGACGCGGCCAATGGCGTGGAAGCCCAGACCAAGCGCCTGATCGAGGTCTGCCGCCAGCGCGACACCCCCATCATCACCTTCGTGAACAAGATGGACCGCGAAGGCCGCGACCCGCTGGAGCTGCTCGATGAAGTCGAGCAAGAGTTGGGCATGCCCTGCGTGCCCATGACCTGGCCGGTGGGCCAGGGCAAGCAATTTGGCGGCATCGTCAACCTGCGCACCCAATCGATGCGCCTGTTCGACGCTGGTGCCGACAAGCGCAGCGACGAGCTCGAAGAAGTGCCGCTGAGCGACCGCGACAAGCTGCATGCCCGCTTTGGCCACGACTGGGAGCTGGCCGAAGGCAACATGGAACTGATGGCCGAGGCCGCGCCCGCGTTCGATCTAGAGCTGTTCCTGGCCGCCAAGCAGACCCCGGTCTTCTTCGGCTCGGCGGTGAACAACTTCGGCGTGCAGGAGGTGCTGGATGCGCTGGTCGACCTGGCGCCCTCGCCCCGCCCCCGTTTCAGCACCGAGAAAGACGGCAGCAAGACCGAGATCGCGCCCGACCTGGGCAACTTCTCGGGCGTGGTGTTCAAGGTGCAGGCCAACATGGACCCGTCGCACCGCGACCGCATTGCGTTTGTGCGCGTGTGCTCGGGCAAGTACGAGCCGGGCATGAAGCTGAAGGTACAGCGCAGCGCCAAGGAGCTGCGCCCCACCAGCGTGGTGACCTTCCTGTCGCAGCGCCGCGAAGCGGTCGATGAAGCCTTTGCCGGCGACATCATCGGCTTCACCACCCACGGTGGCGTGCAGCTGGGCGACACCATCACCGATGGCGTCAACCTGCAGTACACCGGCCTGCCCTTCTTCGCGCCTGAACTCTTTCAGACGGTCGAACTGGCCAACCCCATGAAGAGCAAGCAGCTGCAAGCCGGCCTGCTGCAGCTGGGCGAAGAAGGCGCCATTCAGGTCTTCCGGCCCGAGGTGGGCGGCTCGATGCTGCTGGGCGCCGTGGGCCAGCTGCAGTTCGAAGTGGTGCAACACCGCCTGAAGGCCGAGTACAGCGTGGACATCCGCCTGATGCCCTGCCGCTTCACCGGCGCGCGCTGGATTACAGCCGACACGCCCGAGGCCATGAAGAAGTTCTGCGACGAGAACGCCAGCAAGCTGGCCCTGGACGCCGCCGACACGCTGGCCTACATGATCACGTCGAGCTACGACTTGCGGCTCACCGCCGAGCGGCATCCGCTGGTGCACTTCCATCCGCTGCGGGAGCATGCGGGTTTGAGCTTGTCGACGCAGTGACCAGCCAGCGGCTGCGCGTTTGGCGACGCCAGCCCAGCAACATGGCGCAGCTCATGCCGGCCAGCGCAAGAGCCGGTGTCGACGCTTCCGGGATCGTGGGCGCAAAAGCCACGCCCAGGAAGGACGTCTTCGCTGCGGCCGTGGCCAGCGTGGCGACCTCACCCTCGATGACGCCGTCATAGCCAGCGCTGTCGGTCAACGACAAGAGCCTGCCCTGATCGGTGCCGAAAATTTGCGCTTGGCCGTCCACAACCCGACTGGTCAGATAGAAGGCGCGATAAGGCAGGCTTTGTCGATAGGCCCATTCACCACTGGCCTGCTTGCTGTACTTGCTGACGACGGTTTGAAAATCGATGGTGTCCGACACATACAGGGTATCCATGCCCGACACCACATGGCTCAAATCGGCAAACGTGAAACTCCTTGGGCTGCCGCCCACCACAGGCACCACCGGTCGCCCAGCCACCCCATCCCCATGCCGTCGTCTTCATGCCTGCTCCCCTTCCCACGCCATCTTCATCACCTTGAATGACGTCTTGAAGTCGGAGGCCAGCCTGGCCTTCCAGAACCTGCTGACCACCCTGGCCTATGGCGACCGGCTGACGCTGGTGAGCGCCATGACCGCCAACCCCGAGACCGGCACCATGTACGCACCCGCCCTGGTGTGCCGCCAGGGCTCGGTGAGCGAGGTTTCGCTCAATGGCGTGGCCGTGACTGGCGGCGAAGCGCTGTCCAGCCCGAACCCGGATCTGTTGCACACCCGTTTTCAGGGCTGTTCTGGCAAGCTGGATCCCGGAGAAGTTGCCGAGGCCGATGATCCGGTGTTGACCGGTGTGGCCGAAGTGAACTTTTCGTCCAGTTTCGGTGATACCAGGACCACGATCCTCGTCGACGCCACCCTGACCCAGCTGCGCGACACCGCCGTGGCCGTCCAGGGATCGGGCCGCTACGTTGCCGCCTATGACGAAGCCCAGAGCGGCAATACGGTCACCACCACGATGAGCTGGCGCCCCCAGGCCGGCAGCACCCTGACGCACACCAGCACGGGCCGCACGCTCAGCTTCGTTTCGGGCTCCTACGGCTTCGTCAACACCGACGACAGCGCCGGAAACGCTCTGGGACAGACCTTGACCGTGGGCAAATTGACCTACACCATGAACGGCGCCACGTATGTGTTGGACGGCAAGGTCGTGAACAGCAAGGGTCAGATCACCCTGAGCAAGAACGGCGCGGTCACCGCCACGCTGTCGACCGACGGCGCCAGCACCACCGTCACGGGCACGGTGGATCCGTTCTGAACGGATGCCTCGCTGAGCGCTCGATCCGCCTAGAATCTTCTCCCAACGCGCCACAGAGCGCACCTCAGTACCCCCCAGGGAGAAGTTCCATGACCTACGCCAACTGGCGCGGCACCGCCGCGTCCCTC
>JBEANV010000601.1:0-5000 GCA_041165285.1 Pseudomonadota bacterium
TCCGGCACTGGTTCTTGCTGTCGGGCTGACTGGGCTGGGCGAGTGGGAATCACGCGAGCAGATCGCGCAAGCTGCCGAGATCGATACCGCACTGCTGGGCGATGACCTGCCCCCAGCGGCCTACCTCGACGCGGGTTTCGGCGAATTCCTGCGCCGTCCACCGGAAGTGACAGCACCGACGGCAGCCCCCGCCGAGGAATCCCCCAGCCTGCTCGCATCGGCGGGGAACTGACACCATGGCTCGACAAGTCGTTCGGACGTGGTCGGGAACCGGTGCACTGGCCAGCATTGCACTCGCCTTGTCGATGCAAGTCGCCGCCCAGACCGGCCCGGCCTGGACCGAACTCAGCGCCGGCGAACGCCAGGCGCTTCAACCGCTCCAGAGCCAGTGGAGCGACATCGACAGTCTGCGCAAGCAGAAGTGGCGTGATGTCGCTGCCCGCTACCCCGGCCTGCCGGCCATGCAACAAGAGCGTCTGCACGAACGCATGGTCGAATGGGCCTTGATGACGCCGGCGCAACGCAATGTGGCGCGCATCAGCTTCGAGGAACTGCGCAAGGTGCCCGCCACCGAGCGCCAGACTCGCTGGGAGGCCTACCAGAACTTGCCTGCCGAACAACGCCAGGCCTTGTCCGCCCAGGCGGGCAATCGGCCCGCCGCTGCTTCGGCGCCACAAGCGGCGGCGGTGCGCAAGACGCCGACGGTGGACAGCACGCCAGCGAAGTCCAATATCGTGACCGTACCCCAGACTGCCCGGCCGCAGTCGGTGGCACCGGGCACGGTGCAGGCTGGCATTGGTGCCAGCACGCGGCCAATCAACAAGCCACCGACGCCTCCGAGGCACCAGCAGGCCGGCTTGCCGAAAATCGCCGCGACACAAGGGTTTGTCCAGAATGAAACCCTGTTGCCGCAGCGTGGCCCGCAAGGTGTCGGCACTAGCCCAATGCCGCACCCGGATGCGCCCTGACCGTTCTGTTCCTCGATCGCTGATTGACTGATGGCTGCCCGCTCCACACTGCCCTACACCCCTGACGATGCCGATCTTGCCGCGCTCCCCACGCCCGGCCTGCGTCGGCGCATGGCAGCCATGCTCTATGAGGGCGTGGTTCTGTTTGGTGTGCTGATGATTGCAGGGCTGCTGTTTTCAACCATTACCGACCAGCGCCACGCCCTGCAAGGCCGGGTAGAGCTGCAGGCATTCCTGTTCGGGATGCTCGGGCTGTATTTCGCCTGGTTCTGGGTCCACAGCGGCCAGACCGTTGCGATGAAAACCTGGCATGTCCGGGTAATCCGCCAGGACGGGCGCCCGCTGGGCTGGATGAATGCGCTGGCTCGCTACGCACTGAGCTGGCTGTGGTTTCTGCCGGCTCTGGGCGTGGCAGCCACATTGAAACTCCACACATCCGGCGAATACGCGCTGGCATTGCTGGCAGGCGTATCCCTCTACGCCGCCTTGACGCGGCTGCTGCCAGACCAGCAGTTCCTGCACGACCGCCTGTGCCAGACCAGACTCGTGACCTGGCGCCCGGCCCCGCGCCGCCGCTGACCCGCTCACCGGACGACCAGCGCTGGCACAATCGGCGCCACCATGACCAATCCCTACAAGGGCCGCACGGGCCTCGACCGCATCCGTCACGCCGCGGGCTATTCGCTCGAAGGCCTCACCAGCGCCTACCGCGGCGAGAGTGCCTTCCGCCAGGAAACCTGGCTCGCCATCATTCTGGTGCCATTGGCTTTCCGGGTCGGCCAGACTTGGACCGAGACCGCTCTGCTCGCTGGCAGCGTCGTGATGGTCCTGATCGTCGAGCTGCTGAACTCGGCCATCGAGGCCACCGTCGACCGCATCTCATTCGAGTTGCATGAATTGGCCAAGCGTGCCAAGGACTTCGGCAGTGCTGCTGTCTTTCTGTCCCTGGCCGTGACCGGCGCCATTTGGGCTGCAGCCCTCTGGCACCGGCTCATCGCCTGAGCGGGCGGGCGCCGCTCAGACCGCCGCTTCGTCGGTCTCGCCAGTGCGGATGCGGATCACCTGCTCCACGGCGGTCACGAAGATCTTGCCGTCGCCGATCTTGCCCGTCTTGGCTGCCTTGACGATGGCCTCCAGGCAGCGATCGACATCCACCGTCTTCACGACGACCTCGATCTTCACCTTCGGCAGGAAATCGACCACGTACTCGGCGCCGCGGTACAGCTCCGTGTGGCCCTTCTGGCGGCCGAAGCCCTTGACCTCGGTGACGGTGAGGCCAGTGACGCCCACCTCGGCGAGTGCCTCGCGGACCTCTTCGAGCTTGAAGGGCTTGATGATGGCGGTGATCTGTTTCATGGGGGTGCTCCGAATGGGTTCAGGTCAATTTAGCATCAATCACTGGCGTCACTTGAGGGCCTTGTAGCGGAACCGCTTGGGCCGCGCACCCTCTTCGCCCAGACGGCGCTTCTTGTCGGCCTCGTACTCCTGGTAGTTGCCGTCGAAGAAGACCCACTGCGAGTCGCCCTCGGCCGCCAGGATGTGCGTGCAGATGCGGTCCAGGAACCAGCGATCGTGGGAGATGACCATGGCCGAGCCCGCGAACTCCAGCAGCGCCTCTTCCAGGGCGCGCAGGGTTTCGACGTCCAGGTCGTTCGACGGTTCGTCCAGCATCAGCACGTTGCCGCCCTGTGCCAGTGTCTTGGCCAGGTGCAGACGCCCCCGCTCACCGCCTGACAGGCTGCCGACGAGCTTCTGCTGGTCGTTGCCCTTGAAGTTGAAGCGGCCAATGTAGGCGCGGCTGGGCATGACGAACTTGCCGACCACGATGTTGTCGAGACCACCCGACACGTCCTGCCACACCGTCTTGGTGTCGTCCAGGCTCTGGCGGCTCTGGTCCACGAAGGCCAGGCGCGCAGTCTTGCCGATCTTGACGTCGCCGGTATCCGGCTTTTCCACGCCCTGGATCAGGCGGAACAGCGTTGATTTGCCGGCGCCGTTCGGACCGATGATGCCGACGACGGCGCCTGCGGGCACCTTGAAGCTCAGGTTGTCGATCAGCACCCGGTCGCCAAAGCTCTTGGTGACACCGTCGAACTCGATCACTTCATTGCCCAGGCGCTCGGCCACTGGGATGAAAATCTCGTTGGTTTCGTTGCGCTTCTGGTAATCAACGTCGCTCAACTCCTCGAAACGGGCCAGACGCGCCTTGCTCTTGGCCTGACGCCCCTTGGCGTTCTTGCGCACCCACTCCAGCTCGACCTTCATCGCGCGGGCACGGGCATCCTCGGTCTTCTGCTCCTGCTCCAGGCGCTTGCCCTTGCCTTCCAACCAATCGGAGTAGTTGCCCTTGTACGGGAAGCCTTGGCCACGGTCGAGTTCCAGAATCCACTCGGCGGCGTTGTCGAGGAAGTAGCGGTCGTGGGTGATGGCCACCACGGTGCCGGTGAAGCGTTGCAGGAAGTGCTCCAGCCACTCGACCGACTCGGCGTCCAGGTGGTTGGTCGGCTCGTCGAGCAGCAGCATGTCCGGCTTGGACAGCAGCAGGCGGCACAGTGCCACACGGCGTTTTTCACCCCCCGACAGGTTGCCGATCACGGCATCCCAGGGCGACAGGCGCAGCGCATCTGCGGCGATTTCGAGCTGCAGATCGGTGTTCTCGCTGCCGGCGGCGGCGATGATCGCCTCCAGCTCGGCCTGCTCGGCGGCCAGTGCGTCGAAGTCGGCGTTTTCATCGGCGTAGGCGGTGTAGACCTCGTCCAGGCGCTTCTTGGCCGCGATCACGCCACCGATGCCTTCCTCGACCGCCTCGCGCACCGTCTGGTCCGGATTGAGCTGGGGCTCCTGCGGCAGATACCCGATCTTCAGGCCCGGCATCGGGGTGGCTTCGCCCTCGATGTCCTTGTCGATGCCCGCCATGATCTTCAGCAGCGTCGATTTGCCAGAGCCATTCAAACCGAGCACGCCGATCTTCGCTCCGGGGAAGAAGGACAGCGAGACGCCTTTGAGGATCTGCCGCTTGGGCGGCACGATCTTGCCGACGCGGTTCATCGTGAAAACGTACTGGGCCATGGGTGTCTTGTGGGGTTGTCTGTTGCCAATCTCGTATTGTCGCCCACCGGAGCCAGCCGACGAACGGCCAGCCGCAGGCGATCAACGGCAGCCAGCCCGCGTGACGCGTGTCCGACGAACGCCTAGCATCACGCCATCCTTTCATTTTTGCGCGATTTCCCGGTCGCCCGCCGACATGGCCCTGCCCGCTACCACCTCCACCACCGCCGGTCCGCCGTGGCGCTCGTCGCGTGGCTTCACGCTCATCGAGGTGATGGTCGTCGTCGCCATCATCGGCATCCTCGCGGCCATTGCCATGCCGGCCTACAGCGACTATCTCCGCCGCAGCGAACTGCCCGAGGCCTTCAGCACCCTGGCGAGCCAGCGCGTGGCGATGGAGCAGTACTACCAGGACAACCGCCACTACGGCACCAACACCTGCGGCGAAGGCAAGATCTCCTTCTCGAATCAGCCCGCCACCGGCGCCAAGTTCAGCTACGCGTGCAAGCTCAGTGGCAACAACGGCAACCAGGCCTACACCCTCACGGCCACGGGCACCAGCGGCCACACCAAGGGCCACGAATACACCCTCAACGAAGCCGGCGAGCAGGGCACCGCCCAGTTCAAGGGCATGACCGTCAGCAGCAAGGCGTGCTGGCTCAAGCGCGGCACGGAGTGCTGAGCGTGGTGGCGACAGAGCCCCACCGAGGCACATGCGGTGGCCTTTCGCTGATCGAGCTGATGGTGACGCTGGCGGTGCTGGGCGCGCTGTTGATGGCAGTCACGCCGCTGGTGCGCGACTGGATGCTCGACACCGAGATCCGCAACGCCGCCGAGTCGATCAGCAGCGGCCTGGGCCGCGCCCGCGCCGAGGCGGTGCGGCGCAACGAGCCGGTCCTGTTCTCGCTGGTGTCCAACGACGCCCACCCCGGCACGCTGGACGATGGCTGTACCGTGTCGTCCACCTCGGCCTCATGGGTGGTG
>JBEANV010000602.1:0-6607 GCA_041165285.1 Pseudomonadota bacterium
GCGGCACATGCTGCTGCTGTATCTGGGCACGCTCGGTCTGATCATTGCGCTGCTCGCGCCGCTGACCTGGCTCAATGCCCGCTCCATCGTGCAACCGATCGAGCAGGCGCAGGTGGTCGCCCAGTCCATCACCCTCGGCGATCTGACACAACCAGTGCCCGTGCAGGGCCGCGACGAGGCGTCGGCGCTGATGGGCTCGCTGCGCGACATGCAACGCTCACTGCGGGCACTGGTCGGTCAGGTCCGCGGCACGGCCGATGACATCGGGTCCGCCAGCAGCGAGATCGCCATGGGCAACCAGCACCTGAGCGTGCGCACCGAGCAGACCGCCGGCAACCTGCAGCGGACCGCATCCTCCATGGAGCAACTCACCGCCACCGTCACGCACTCGGCCGAATCGGCACGACACGCCAGCCAGCTGGTCGCCTCTGCGGGCGAAGTGGCAGCACGAGGCGGCAGCGTGGTGACCCGCGTCGTCACCACCATGGACGAGATCCAGGCCTCCTCGCGCAAGATCGCCGACATCATTGGCGTGATCGACGACATCGCCTTCCAGACCAACATCCTCGCGTTGAACGCAGCCGTCGAAGCGGCCCGCGCCGGCGAGCAGGGGCGCGGTTTTGCCGTCGTGGCCGGCGAGGTGCGCAACCTCGCCCAGCGCTCGGCCCACGCAGCGCGGGAAATCAAGGGCCTGATTGCCGTCAGCGTCGACAAGGTACGCTCCGGCGCACACCTCGTCGGCGACGCGGGCCGCACCATGACCGAGATCGTGACCTCGGTTCAGCGCGTCAACGAAATCATCGGCGAGATCACTGTGGCCAGCGCGCAGCAGGCTGGCGGCATCGCCGAGGTGAACTCGGCCGTGCTGCAACTGGACCAGATGACCCAGCAGAATGCGGCCATGGTCGAACAATCGGCCGCCGCCGCCCAGGGGCTGAAGGAACAGGCGGAGCGGTTGACCCAGGTGGTCGGCACCTTCCGGATCGACGCGGGCGCCTGAGCCCGCCGACGCGCAGCGGACCGCCGTTCAACGGCCGTAGGTGGCCGTGAACGACGCTTTGCCGAGCATCTTGTCGCCCAGGCCCTTGTTCAGCACGAAGCCATGCAGCGCCGCCGAACCGGTCTTGGGAATGCCGGCAGCAGCATGCAGATCCTCCACCCCCAGCGCAAAGACGGTGAAGATGTAGCGGTGCGGCTTGTCGCCCACCGGCGGGCACGGGCCACCCCAATTGCCGTTGCCGCCGGTGGCCCCGGTGTCGAAGAAATCGCTGTGCCCACCATTGGCGCCCGCCGGCAGCTTGGCCGCGGCGTTCCCCGCGCCTTGCGCCAGCGAGGTCACGGACGCCGGGATGTTGTAGACCCCCCAGTGCCAGAAGCCACTGCCGGTCGGGGCGTCCGGGTCGTAGACCTGGATGGCATAGGACTTGGTGCCGGCCGGCGGGTTGATCCACACCAGCATCGGTGACACGTTCTCGCCCTTGCAGCCGAAGCCGTTGAGCACGAACTTGTTGTCGATGGTGCCGCCCTCGGCGATGTCACGGCTGGCGAGCACGAAGTCGCTGGCCGGTTTGGCCACGGCCGGCATCGACGGCATGGAGCCTGAGCAGCCGGCCAGCAGCGCGGCGGCCGCGGCGGCGATCAAGACGGACGAGGAGTGGGTGCGTTGGCGTTGCATCGTGCAGGTTCTCCGAAGGCTGTATGGGTTATGCCGCTCTGGGGCATTGCCATTCTGTCAGCCCTGCACCCGCAGGCTCACCCCATGAACCCGAGGTCCTTGATGGGAAATTGATCAAGTTCGGCTGGGAACACTTGCGTGCTCAGTGCCGACGCACTCACCCCGAACCAGCGCCCCAGCGTCGCGCCGAGCTGCTGGAAGCCCAGGCGGGGGATCCACACGCCGCGGCCCGAGGCATCGTCCGGCCCACCCAGCGTGAAGTCCGGGAATTCACCATACAGCCCGCCCTTGACGGCGCCACCCAGCACCAGCGAGAGGCTGCCCCAGCCGTGGTCGGTGCCGGTGGCGTTCGGGCTGAGGGTGCGGCCGAACTCGGATGCCGTGAACAGCGTGACGCTGCGGTCCAGTCCGGCCGCGGTGATGGCGGTCTGGAAGGCGTCCACCGCCGCGGACAACTGGGACAGCAGGTCCGCGTGCTGCCAGGCCTGGCCGCCATGGGTGTCGAACCCGCCCAGGGAGACGTAGTACACCTGCCGACCGGCACCCAGCCTGGCGTGGGCGGCGATGAGCTGCGCCGTGGTCTTGAGCTGCGCGCCCAGGCTGGTGCCCGGGAACGTGGCGGCGAGCGATCCCGTCGCTGCTGTTTTCAGCGTGCTCGCCAGCGCGATGCCATCGGCCAGCGACTTGTTCGCCGCATTGACCATCCGATGTCCGGCGTCGGCCGCCAGCACCTTCTGCAGCGCCTTGAGGCGCTCGTCGGCTTCGGTCTGTGGCCAGAAATTGAAGCCGTTCAGCGACAGCCCACCACTCTCTGGCACGAGGTTGGCCGACGTCGACACGCCCTGCACAAACTGCCCGCCGGTGCCGACCGCCACCGCATCCAGCGCGCGTGCCACGCCCAGCGTGTCCATCAGCCGTCCGCCCCAGCCGGTGGCGCTGCCGGCTCCCAGTCCGGCATGGGCCTGACCCTGCTGGTCCGGATGCGAGAACAGCTCGCCCGGCGCCTTGCCACCCGCGAGGTACTCGGCCTTGGTCAGCGGGCGCCGCAGGTTGCCAATGTTGAGCATCACGGCAACCTTGCCCTGCCCATACCAGCGGTCGATGGGCGCCAGCGCCGCATTGAAGGCAAACGGCTGGTCACCCGCCACCGATGCCGCCAGCAACGGGCTGCGCCGGACCGGCATCAGCCCGGCACCCGAGAGCGCCAGCCCCGCTGCGCCGCGCAGCTGGCCATATTGGCTGTAGCGCACCGTGTCGAGCGGCACCACCATGTTGGCGCCATCGTTGCCGCCAGCGAGGAACAGGCAGACGATCGCCTTGTAGTCGCTCACCGCCGCATGGGCAGCGCCTGTCAGGCCGAGCATGCCCATCGAGGCGAGCGTGGCCGCGCTGGCGGCCTGGGTGGACTGGCCGAGAAACCGGCGGCGGGACAGCGTCGAGTCGTTCATCATTTCTGCACCACGTAGTCGCCGGTGATGGCGGTCAGGTAGAGGGCGGTCAAGGCACGCTGTTTCATGTCGGTGGAGGTCTTGAACACCGCCTCGCCGATGGTCTGCCGCGCACTGGCCGACAGACGGCCTTGCAGCAAGGTGCGCTCGACCAGCGCCATCAGCGTCTGCGGATCCTTTGCCGCCGTCACGAACGGCGTGATGTCGACCCGCAGCGAGCCGGACAGGCCGCCGTCCAGCAGCGCCAGCACGAAGTTCGCGCGGCGCACCGCCTGGCTGCCGGCGTAGAGCTGGAACTCCGGCCCGACCAGCCCGGATCCGCCCGGCAGCGGCGCCATCGGCGAATAGAAGCTGAACACGCTGGGCGCCTGCGCCGGGCGCTCACCCATCAGGTAGTAGTCCCAGAACAGGTTGCGGCCGCTGATCACCTGACCACCCAGCACGCGCACCAGCGACAGCGTGTGCAGCAGCGGATCACGCAGGTGGCCCGCATCGGTGCCGGGCGCGTTGCGGGCCTCGGCATCGAGCAGGATCGCCCGCAACGTCGCCGCCAGATTGCCGTTGGTCTGCTTGAACACGGTCGCCACGCGCTGGACATAGGCGCGACTCGGATTGCTGGTCACGAAGTGGCGGATCAGCCGCAGCGAGAGGAACGGCGCCACGTTCGGGTGCGTTGCCAGGTTGGTCATGACGGCATCGAAGTCCTGCGCGGCGGTCTGGCCGGCCGGCAGCGTGACGCCGTTCAGCAGCGTCTTGGCGCGTCGGTCGTGGTATTGCTCGCGGGCCACGAGCGGCGCGGACATGTCCTCGTAGCTGTTGGCGAAGCCCCAGCCGCTCAGTGCGCGCGCGAACTCGCCGATGCGGGCCTGGTCGTAGGTCGGGATGGTCCTGCCATTGGCATCCAGGCGCGGCGAGCCGTCCAGGTTCAGCTCGACCAGTCCGATGGTGAAGAGCTGCATCACCTCGCGGGCGAAGTCCTCGTTCGGTGACGGGGCACGGCTGTGGCCCAGCCCCAGGTACTTGCCCATCGCCGGGTTGAGCGTCATCTCGCGCAGCAGATCGGCGTAATTGCCGAAGGCATGTTTCGACAGGGTCTGCAGCCAGGGCGAGAGTTCCCGGCCGGCCGCGTTCTTGCTGGTCGACACCACCAGGATCTGCGACAGCGCGAAGACCATCCGCTGGCGCAACTGGTCTGGTGCCGTGCCCATCGCGATGAACCAGGCATCACGCACCGGCTCCGTGCTGTCGCCACCGTCCGCGACGGCGGTGGCGGGCATAGCGATCTGGCCATCGATCCAGTTCGCGGCACCGATCTGTCGCACGCGGGCGATGTCGGCGGCGGTCGGGCCGAAGGTGGCTTGCTCCAGCAGGCGCGCCGCGACCACTTCCGCGGCATCCACGACAGGCGCCTTGAAGACGGGCGGCGTGGATGCGGGCGTGGGCGTGGGTGTCACGGTCGGCGGGGTGGTCGTGCCCGTGCCGGCAGTGCATTCGTAGCTGCTGGGGGCCGCCCAGGCGCCGCCGACACACTTCAGGGTCGCCCAGCCCGTCTTGCCCGGCAGCGTGTTGCGCACGGTGGCCGAAGCGCCGGATGGCGTCGCCACCGATGCACCGGCGCAGGTCTTGCCAGTCCAGGGAATCGTCCAGCTCAGCGACTTCGCCGGGCAGGACACCTGCGCCTGCGCCGCGGAAGTGAACAGCCACGCCAATGCCAGCATCCCGGCAGCGCGGAGGGTCCGGCGGACAGGAGCGAGGGCAGGACGGTCTACTTGGTAGGATTTCATGGGGCCTTCTGCATGCGATCCGAATGAGCACGCCAGACCTTGCCATGCGGGCCCGACTGGATGACATCGGCAGTTCGACCGCCACCTTGAGCGCGGGGGGCCGGGGTGTGCATACTTGGCGGACACCCGCCCGGTGGTGCGCCTTGACAACAGCCCTGCCATGAACAAGAACCGCCTGGAAGCCTTCAGCGATGGCGTCATCGCCATCATCATCACGATCATGGTGCTGGAGTTCAAAGTCCCGCACGGCGAGCACCTGAGCGATCTGCTGCCGCTGTGGCCGGTGTTCCTGAGCTACGTGCTGAGCTTCGTGAACGTCGGCATCTACTGGAACAACCACCACCACCTGATGCACGCGGTCCACAAGGTCAACGGCGCCGTGCTGTGGGCCAATCTGAACTTGCTGTTCTGGCTGTCGCTGATGCCGTTCACCACGGCGTGGATGGGCGAGAACCACTTCGCCGCAACACCCGTGGTGGTGTACTGCGTGGATCTGTGCCTGTGCGCCGTGGCCTATACGGTGCTGCAGGCGAAGATCATCCGGCTCGAAGGCGAGCAGTCGGTGCTCAAGACCGCCGTGGGCCGCGACCGCAAGGGCAAGGTCTCGCTGGCGAGCTATGTGCTGGCGATCGCGCTGGCATTGGCGGGCTGGCCGGGGCTGGCCGGCGTGCTCGTGGCGGTGGTGGCGTGCATCTGGTTTATCCCGGACCGGCGCATCGAGCGCACGCTGGCGGGAGAATGAGGCCATGCACTACCTCCACACCATGGTCCGCATCACCGATGTCGATGCCTCGCTCCACTTCTACCGCGATGCCCTCGGGCTGCAGGTGCTCTCACGCCGCGATGTGCCGCAGGGGCGCTTCACGCTGATCTTCCTGGCCGCGCCGGGCAACACGTCGGCGCAGGTCGAACTCACCCACAACTGGAACCCCGAGGCCTACACCGGCGGCCGCAACTTCGGCCACCTCGCCTACGCGGTCGACGACATCTACGCCACCTGCCAGCGCCTGATGGACCACGGCGTGACGATCGACCGGCCGCCGCGGGATGGGCGGATGGCGTTCGTGCGGTCGCCGGACGGGATTTCGGTGGAACTGCTGCAGGCTGGGGCGGCGCTGGCGGTGGTGGAGCCTTGGGGGTCGATGCCGAATGTCGGCGTGTGGTGAGATGACAAAAGCCCGACCGGCTTGCACTGACCGGGCTTTTCTTCGCGAACGTTACCGGCCTGCGTTTACTTCTTGCCCGGCGGCAGATCCGTACAGCTCCCGTGCGCGACCTCAGCCGCCATCCCGATCGACTCCCCCAGCGTCGGATGCGGATGAATCGTCTTCCCGATGTCCACCACATCCGCCCCCATCTCGATCGCCAGCGCGATCTCGCCGATCATGTCGCCCGCGTGCGTGCCGACGATGCCGCCGCCGAGGATCTTGCCGTGGCCGTGCGCCTCGGGTGAATCGTCGAACAGCAGCTTCGTGAAGCCTTCATCGCGGCCATTGGCAATCGCCCGGCCCGACGCCGTCCACGGGAACAGGCCCTTCTTGACCTTGATCCCCTGCGCCTTCGCCTGGTCCTCGGTCAGCCCGACCCACGCCACTTCCGGATCGGTGTAGGCCACGCTCGGGATCACGCGGGCGTTGAACGCGCTTGACGCCAGTTCCTTGTTGCCCTGCAGCGTGCCGGCGATGACTTCCGCCGCGACG
>JBEANV010000603.1:0-3047 GCA_041165285.1 Pseudomonadota bacterium
GGCCTGGAAGCGCTGGCGGAACAGCGCCGGCGCGAACTGCTCGGCGTGGGCACGGCAGGTTTCCGGGCGGATCGGCACCGGCAGCGCCTCGAAGGCCTCGACTGCGGCGATCACCGCTTCGGGCGTCTGCTCCGTGAAGAACACGCCCGTGCGCTGCGCCGGGTGGCCGCGCCCGCGCACCGTCTCCAGCGAGCCGCCGCGCCCGAAGGCGATCACCGGGGTACCGCAGGCCTGCGCCTCGACCGGGGTGATGCCGAAGTCTTCCTCGGCGGCAAAGACAAAGGCCTTGGCGCGCTGCATGTGGTCCACCAGCGCGGCGTCACCCAGGAACCCGAGCACCGACACGTTCGGCCCGGCCGCGGCGCGCACCTTGTCCATCTCCGGCCCGTCGCCGATGACGATGAGGCGCTTGTCGGGCATGCGCGAGAAGGCCTCGACGATCATCGGCATGCGTTTGTACGGAACCATGCGGGAGGCGGTGAGGTAGAAGTCCTCCTTGTCGGTGCGCAGCGCGAAGCGCTCCACATCGACCGGCGGGTGGATCACCGCCGCATCGCGCCGGTAGACCTTGCGCACCCGGCGCGCGATGAAAGCCGAGTTGGCGAGGAACTGGTCCACCCCGGCCGCGGTGCGGGCATCCCACAGCCGCATGTAGTGCAGCAGCAGCTTGGCGACCGTGCCCTTGACGCCGGTGGCCATGCCCGATTCCTTCAGGTACTGGTGCTGCATGTCCCAGGCGTAGCGGATCGGCGAGTGGATGTAGCAGACATGGAGCTGGTCCGGCCCGGTCAACACGCCCTTGGCGACGGCGTGGCTGGACGACAGGACCAGGTCGTAACCGGAAAGGTCGTGCTGCTCCATCGCCAGCGGCATCAGCGGCAGGTAGTGGCGGAAGCGTTTCTCGGCCCCCGGCAGGCGCTGGACAAACGTGGTCTTGGCGACCTTGCCCTGCAGAAAACCGCGCTCGTGCGGCTTCAGGAAATCGACCACGGCGAACAGATCGGCCTGGGGGTAGATCTTCAGGATCTCCTCGACCACTTTCTCGCTGCCAGCGTGGTTGACGAGCCATTCGTGCACCAGGGCAACTCGGAGGGGGGCTTGCATGGAATGTGTCCTCGGACTCAGGCTCGGATTCAGGCGAAATGCAGGTCCATCAGCTCGGCGAACTCGCGGGCCGCGCGGTCCCAGGTGAGCTGCGCGGCGCGCTGGTGGCCGCGCGCGCGCAGCTCGTCGGTCAGCGCCGCCGAGCCGAGCACGCGGCGCAGCTGCGCGGCCAGCGTGGCGGGGTCGTCGGGGTTGCAGTAGAGGGCGGCGTCGGCGCAGACCTCGGGCAGCGAGGCGCGGTCGGACACGATCACCGGGCAGCCGCAGCACATGGCTTCCAGCGGCGGCAGGCCGAAGCCTTCGTAGAACGACGGGAACACGAAACACGCCGCGCCCTCATAGAGCGCGCGCAGCTGCTGGTCGCTGACATAGCCGGTGCGCTGCAGGCGTTCGTGCTGCAACGCACTGTCGGTGAAGATGCGCGTGTTGCCGCCGCCGGCCGCCACGAGCACGACATCCGGGTCATCGATCTGGCTCATCGCGTGGAGCACCGCGGCGAAGTTCTTGTTCAGCGACTGGCTGCCCACTGCCAGCACATAGCGCCGCCCGCGCAGGTCCAGCCGCTCGAACACGGTCGGATCGGCCGGCAGACGCAGGATGTGCTCGCCGCCCTCGGGAATGATCTCGACACCGTGGTGGTGGGCACCGAAGTGCCGCGTCAGCTCGTCGGCGCTGAAGCGCGAGACGGTGGCGATGACACGGCTGCGGCGCATCAGCGAGCCGATCATCACGCGGTACCACTGCCGGAACGCGAAGCTGTAGTTCTGCGGATTGGCGACCGCCGCCGCGTCATGGATCACGGCGATCTGGCGGCGGTGGCGCAGCGGCGCGGTGTTGCACAGGTTCACCAGCGGCGCATCACCAGCCTGCGCGGCGAGTGCGGGCAGCTCGAACTGCTCCCAGCGGTGGCCGCCATGGCGTCCGGCATGGCGCACGGCCATGCCTTTGGGCGCGGGCGTCACCAGCGTCGCGCCAGCGGGCACCACCGCCTGCGCACCCGGCAGCAAGCCGGCCTGCATGCCGGCCTGCAGCAGTTCGATGGCGAAGCGGTCCACACCAGTGGCCTGGCGCGTGAGGAATCGGGCGTTGATCAGCATGTTCGGTTCCGCCCGTTCAATCACGCATCTTCACGGCCGCCAGCCTCGCCGCGGCGGCCTGGGCCGAGCGCGGGTCGGGCAGGCCGGCGGAGCGGCGGTGCATCCGGGCCATTCGGTGCGCCATGGTCAGTGGCAAGACCGTGACGCCCAGCATCCACAGCATGAGCTGCGCCTTGCGCCGCACGGTGATCATCGGCCAGCGGCCCACCGAGCACAGCGCCCGCCAGACCACCGCGCCCGGAGAGGGCTGCATGGCCGCCCGCGCCTGCGGGCCGCCGAAGCGGGCGCACATCACCATCGTGCGCGCCTCCCAGGGTGCCAGCCCGAGTGGCGAGGCATGGGGCACGCCGAGCCGGTCCAGCCCCTCGGTCACCGCCCGCTTGCCGGCACTGATGCGCTGGTACTCGGACAGCAGACTGCTGGAGTAATTGTTGAAGAGGAGCGCGTCGTCGTCCAGCGGCCGATGGATGCGGTAGGCCCCGAGCGCCCGCGGCAGCGACTGCACCTGTCCATAGGCCGGCGCGAGCAGGATGGGCACCGAGTCCGCACCCGTGCGCCAGGTGGCGTCGTCCAGTGGCATCACCCGGCCCAGGTAATCGCGGTCATAGGCGTTGCCCGAGCCGGGCGGCGAGCCATAGGCGCCGCAGTCGCGCATGAGCTGCGGCGCCTCGGTGTCGTGCAGCTCGCGCGGCACCTGCCGGTGCAGCGGATCACCGCCGCCGTCCACCATGTCCAGCAGGAACTGCACCTTGGACGTACCCGGTGTCCAGGCGGCGATGACTTCCGCTGCAGCGTCCGGGTACAGCCAGTCGTCGGCATCGAGAAACAGCACCAGCGCGCCCCGCG
>JBEANV010000604.1:0-4815 GCA_041165285.1 Pseudomonadota bacterium
GATCGTCGTCGTTGCTCACGAGGATGTTGTAGACCATGCGCTTGAACAGTTCGGCGTTGTCCGCGCGGATGACGCTCGGGTGGCAGTGGCTGCGCACCGCCTGCGCCAGGTCGGTGTAGGCCTTGGTGCAGGACTCAGTCTCATCGCAGCCCACCAGCGTGAGCCCGCTGACGAAGCCCAGCCGATGCTCTGCCTTGCCGGGCCCTGGCTGGGTGGCCAGCAGATCGTCCTCACGAGCAAGCGAAAGGCCTGGCTCTGCCCAGTAACGGTCGAAGCGGCGGATCAACATGACCTTGCGTGCGCCCAAGGTTCGCACCTCCACGGGCGGGATGCGCAGTCCCGCTTCGGCGGCCATTCGCAGCGCGGCGCATTCGATGGCAGGGATATCGAAGCTGTCCTTGCGGCTGGAGAACTTGGCCAGCCACAGCACGCCATGCTCGTCGCGCACCGAAGCCTTGGGGCGTGCGCCACCGAGGGCCGTTCCGTCGACAAAGATGGCCTCCAGACTGGCTGGAATGGGCAGGCCGTCCTCGATACGCTCGGCCGCCTCCATCAGGTACTCCAGAGCGTGCGTGCCGCCGGCGCCTTGCGTCGGCTCGTCGTGGATGGCCTGGCGGATGTCGAGCGCACCGACCCGGTCACTGCCGGCATGCAGCAGGTACTGCGATTCGGGCAAGCTGTTCGCCGGAACCTTGAGTTTGGCCTCGATGACTCGCCGGCCCCAGGCGTCGGGCGCTGCGTCGCGGATGCCGCCGAAGAGCGGCAGGCCATGGGCGGGCAGCAGCCGCTTGCTCAGTATCTGCTCACGGTCCCGCAGGCTCAGGCTCACGGGGTCTACCTCCAGCGCGTCCGCACGGCGTGCATAGTTCAGGCCGTAGGCGAAGCTGGACGCGAGGACGTTGGTACCTTCCTCGGTCAACAGCAACTGGCCGCAAGGCGCCCAAGCCTGACCCAGGTGCGCGAAGACCATCAGCTTCAACTCCTTGGCTGTCATGCGGGTGGTCCTTTCAGAAGTCGAGTTCCTTGAGTTCGGCAGCGCTCATGTCGCGCACGCGCTGGGTCTTTTCGCGCGCAGCCAGGGCGAGCAGCGCCGGATCCTGCTCTGACAGCAACGCCAGCAACGTGCTGCCTGGTGCGATGGCTTCCAGGTAGCGCAGAACCTGGCCGAGCGCCAGACCTGGGTCACCCTTCTCCAGTCGATAGACGGTGTTGCGCGAAAGACCGGAACGCAGCGCCGCGTCTGTCTGTTTGACCTTGCGCGCGATGCGCAGGCGGGCCAGTTGCTGCCCGAGGCGTGCACACTCGTCCAGTTGTCCGGGCGAGAGCATGGTGGACTGGGTGACCTTCATGTTCGATAAGACGAGGATTATCGTTTAATGGATCGATTTCACGATCATATTACGCTTGGCCTCGGAGGCTGATACCCACAACTCTTCATGCTTGCTTCAACCAGCGGTCGATCGAAGCCAATGTTGCATCTGGTGTAGAGGCGGACAGGCAGCGTGCCCCGACATCGTCGCCGACGCAAGCGATGCACACGGACTGGAGCACCCCCATTACGGTGCCCAACACGGTCAGGAACGTGGGGTCCGAGGTCCAACGGAACAGCAACCCGGTTGAGCGGCCCCAGGGTACGCCGACGCTGGGCTTCGTCGTCGAGGTAGCGCAGCGTGTGCAGGGTCTTGTCGATGCGCCCGTACTCGGCGATGGCCAGCGCCAGACGGGTCGGCCGGTTGCCGACCTGCAGGGTGCGCATGATGGCGCCGGCCGGAACCCGGCCAAGGGTGCCACCGACATCGGCCAGTCCCGGGCTGAAGCGATAACCCAGCAGGCGTAACAGGCCGAAGACCACATCGCTGTAGGCGCCGGTGTCGGTCATGATCTGCGTGGGCTGCACCTCGGTGGGCTGTTCCAGCAGCACCCCTAGCAGGATCAGGCTGTCGCGCAGCGTGCCCGGCACGGTGATGTCACCCAGCCCGGAGAACTGGTCCGACAGCAGGTTGGGTCCGGCATGCACGGTCTGCACGGGCACCACGAAACGCATGCCATCGGCCGAGGCCACCTCGCCGCCGCCCCACTGGCGGGCCAACGCCAGGCGGCTCTGCGCCGACACCAGCAAGGCGTTGGCCGCCCGCAGCGTGTCGTCGCGCAGGTAGTTCTGGTCCACCCAGGACAGCCGATCCCGCTTGAGTGCCGGAACATCACCCTGCGCCAGCGCATCCAGTCCGGTGTTGCAGGCTTCGGCCATCAGCACCGCGCACAGGTTGATGTGCAGATCGGTGGCCCGGGCGGTGCGCTCTGACAGGTGCGTGCAGCGACCTCCAGGATCAGCTCCGGCAGGTCCACGCGCGACAGCAGCCGAGTGACCTTCGCGCGCAACGCCACCAGCGAAGCCGGCTCGTCGAGCTTCTCCAGCACGCCGAGCTTCAGTTCGGGCTTGCCGCCCACCGTCTCGAACTGCACGGCCGGGTTGTTGGGCCGCCGATCGACCACCGCCCGGTACGTCCGGTCCAGTTCGGTCGCCAGCGCGCTCAGCGTGCGTGGCGCGGCGCCGAGGGGTTTCTTGCGGGTCATGTTGAGCCGCAGCCAGTCGAGTGCGGCCACCACTGGCGCGCCTGCCGCATTGGCGCCGAAGCGAATCTGCTCGACCAGCATCGGCAGGAAGCGCCGCACCGTCTTGTACTTGTCCGCCAGCTCGACCGGGTAGACGTGACCATGCGGACGGATCGTGGTGACCACCCCTGCCAGGGCCTGGGCCAGCGCTTCCCGGGAGATCTTGCCGAACGCCACTGCCCGGACCTCACTGTCCGGCACCTCGGGGTCCAGCTGGACTGGCGTTCAAGAAGGTGGACAGCCTGCTGCGTGGCAACACGCTGGCGGAGGTGCGCTGGTTGGCTGCGGCGGGGGGGTTCGGCGGTTGGTGTTCGCACCGGCCTTGCCCGCCCAGGGGCGCCACACCGTGGCGGGGCGACTGGTGCTGGTACCACCGAGTGGAAGTCCTGACCAGGCCGAGGTCCGAGGCGATGACCTGCGCCAGGCCCTGCCGCGGCGGCCCGCCCGTCTGCTGGTGCTCGGGGGCCTTCGGCAACGACGACGACCTGCTGGCGGCGTTGCAAGCTTCAGGTGTCTGACGCCAGCCACCACCACCGCGGCATCGGCCCCTGCACCGGTACTGTCAACTTGTTGAGTCGAGGCCGCCAAAAGGCCGCCGACGCTGCGTCAGCCAACGTCACATAGCCGCAACACTGAACAAGGAGAGCATGAGGACGATCAGGTCGAACCCAGCTTGGCTGATTCCAGGCTCGTGTGCAACCAGCGTGAGCCGGTGGGCGGATTCAGTGGTAGAGCGAATCTGAGCTGGAAACCGCGCTGATCGCGAGTCAGGGCGGTTTTGAATGCAAGCTGCTACAAATAAGCCTCAGAGGACATCCCACAAGGCCTCATGCTCTCTTTGACGCAACTCAACGCCCCGACAGCTTCATGAACTCCTCCGGGTAACGCTCGCCCCGCACCAGAGTGGTGGCAGCCACCTGCTCGATCTCGCGCAACTCGTCTGCGGACAGGTCAAGCGAGGCCGCGCCGAGGTTTTCCTCCAGCCTCTCCACACGGCGCGTGCCCGGAATGGGAACGATCCACGGCTTGCGCGCCAGCAGCCATGCCAGCGCGATCTGCGCCCGCGTCGCACCCTTGCGTTCTGCGATCTGGCCGAGTTGGGCCACCAGTGCCTGGTTGGCCTGGCGCGCGGCCTCAGCGAAACGAGGCACGCGGCGACGAAAATCCGAAGCGTCTAACGAGGTCGTCGCATCGATGGTGCCGGTGAGGAAGCCTTTGCCCAGAGGGCTGAAGGGCACGAAACCGATGCCCAGTTCTTCGAGCACGGGCAGCACATCCACTTCGGGTTCACGCGTCCAAAGCGAATATTCGCTCTGCAGGGCGGTGACAGGCTGCACGGCGTGGGCGCGGCGGATCGACTGCGGACCGGCCTCGGACAGCCCGAAGTGTTTGACCTTGCCGGCCTCGATCAGTCGTTTCACCGTGCCGGCCACGTCCTCCATGGGTACATCGGGATCGACACGGTGTTGGTACAGCAGGTCGATGCATTCCACGCGCAGTCGCTGCAGCATGCCATCGATTGCGCCTTGTATCTGTGCAGGCCGGCTGTTGACACCGCCTCGAAACACTCCCGTCATGGGGTCGATATCCCAGCCGAACTTGGTGGCGATCACCACCTCGCCCCGGAACGGGGCCAAGGCTTCGCCGACGATGTCCTCGTTGTGGAAGGGACCGTAGGACTCGGCTGTGTCAAAGAAGGTGACGCCACGCTCGACGGCAGAGCGGATCAGGCGTATCAAGTCCTGGCGGTCGGCGGCGGCGCCGTAGCCCATGCAGCCGAGACCAAGGGCGGAGACGTGCAGCGAACTGCGACCGAGCTGTCGGGTGTTCACGGTTTGAATTCCTCAAGCACGTCCGCATCCACTGAGGCGAATTCCTGAGACTCGCCGCCTTGACCCAGCAGGCCACGGTGGCGGTCAGTGGATCATTGCCGCGCTGAGCGAATGATGCCGCAACAAGGCATCGGTTTCGATATCGCGCGTACTCGCAATGCGAAGTGCCCACCCGGTGCAGAGTCAGATTTTCCATCCGGCCATTTTTGATTTGCCATTGCACAGTGGCCAGATTTTATGCATGATGCGCATCATGCGAAAAACGTCAACAAACATCCGCACTACCGCCAAAGAGGCGTCGCACGAGCGCATCGTGCAAGCTGCTGCCCGCGCCATCCGGCGCAGTGGCTACGACGGGACGGGGGTGGCT
>JBEANV010000605.1:0-5159 GCA_041165285.1 Pseudomonadota bacterium
CGGGAACAGCACCGACACGAACAGCGTGAGCTGCCAGTTGATCCACAGCAGGTAGCCCAGCAGCGCAACCAGTGTCAGCAAGTCACGCAGCAGTGTCAGGCCCGAGGTGGACAACTGCAGCGCGCCGGCCTGCACCTCATGCGCGACCATGTTGGTCAGCGTGCTGGCGGAGTGGGTGGCGTAGAGCTGCGGATGGGCGTCCATGAGGCGGCGGAACAGTGCCTCGCGCATGCCTTGCGTGCCGCGGTAGGCGACCCAGGCGAGCATGTACTGCCCGACATAACCCGCGGCCCCGCGGACCGCAAACAAGCCGATGATCGCCACCGGCACCTGCCACAGCGGAATGCCGGCGGCACCCTGCTTGAAGCCGGAGTCCAGCAGGCGCTGCATCAGGCTCGGCACCATCGGCTCGGTGGCGGCGACGATCACCGTGCAGATCGCCGAGACGATGAAACCGGCGCGGCTCGGAGAAAAATAAGGCCAGATGCGGCGCAGACGCTGGAGCAGGGATTTCATCGGAGCGGGCGAAGGCGATTCTGAAGCGCGGGGTCGCCGCGGAGGCGCGATTATCAGCGCAGGCGGGTTGTTGCCTACAATCTGCGCGGCCCGACCGTCTGGGTTGCCTCCGCTTGGCCTTGCATCCTTGAACCTGATCCTCTCCTGGCTCCACTTTCAGTCCCTTTTGTTGCTGACATGAATCTGACAATTGCGACGCGTTTGTCAGTGATCGTCATTACACGCAACGAAGCGCTGCGTTTGCGGCGCTGTCTGGACTCCGTGTCTTTTGCGGACGAATGCATCGTCGTGGACAACGGCAGCACGGATGGCACGCCAGAACTGGCCCGCGCGCTGGGCGCCCATGTGACCAGCACCACCGACTGGCCCGGCTTCGGCGCGCAGAAGAACCGCGCGCTGGCGCTGGCCCGTGGCGATTGGGTGCTGAGCCTGGACGCGGACGAATGGCTGGACGACGAACTCGCGGCGCAGGTCCGTGCGGTGGTGGAGAAGCCTGGCAGGCCGGACTGTAGCCACACGCTCTCCCGCCTGTCGTCCTTCTGCGGGCAGTGGATGCGCCACAGCGGCTGGTACCCGGATCCGGTGTTGCGCTTGTTCCCGCGTGGCGCGGCGCGGTTCAGCGACGATCTCGTTCACGAGCGTCTGCTGTGCGATTTGCCGACCCGGTCGCTGCGTGGACACCTGCTGCACGAGAGCATGCCGACACTGACCGTGGCCAACGACAAGATGAACCGCTACTCCAGTGGACGCGCCGCCGACCTCCATGCGCGGGGACGCTGCGGCGGGCTGGGGAAGGCCATCGGACATGGTTTCTGGGCGTTCGTGCGGACCTACGTGTTGAAACGTGGTTTTCTTGATGGACGCATGGGGTTCATACTCGCGGTCCACAATGCCGAGGCTTCTTACTACCGTTACCTGAAAATGTGGCTGGAATGCGACGAACAAGCGAGATGAACGACCTGCAGACCCACCGCCGAGGGTTCCTGCGCTGTGCGCTGGGTGGCACGGTGGCGTTGGCCGGGGTGCTGCCGGCGGCGGCGCAGTTCCGTGTCGAGATTTCGGGCATCGGCACGGCGCAGGTGCCGGTCGCCATCGCGCGTTTTCGGGACGAGGACAAGGCGCTGCACCCGGTCTCGCAGATCGTGCGGGCTGATCTGGAACGCAGCGGGCTGTTCAAGCTGATCCCCACGGCGCCCGACAACCTCGATGAAACCTCGCGTCCGGTCTTCACCGAATGGCGCAGCCGCAATGCCGATGCACTGGCCGCCGGCACCGTGACCCGATTGGCGGATGGCCGCTATGACCTGCGCTACCGCTTGTGGGACGTGGTCAAGGGCACCGAGCTGATTGCACAGTCACTGGCGGTGCCCAAGGAAGATCTGCGGCTGGCGGCGCACCGCATCGCCGACGACATCTACCAGAAGCTCACCGGCGAACGTGGCGTGTTCTCCACCCGCATCGCCTATGTTTCCAAGGGCGCCGGGCGCTACACGCTGTTCGTGGCGGATGCCGATGGCGAAGGTTCGCGCTCCGCCCTGAGCAGCGCGCAGCCGATCATCTCGCCGGCCTGGTCGCCGGAAGGCAGCGAGCTGGCCTACGTCTCGTTCGAGACCGGCAAGCCGGTGGTGTATGTGCAGGACGTGCTCAACGGCCGACGGCGCACGGTGGCCGAGTTCCGCGGCTCGAACAGCGCGCCGGCGTTTTCACCCGATGGGTCACAACTCGCCGTCACGCTGACCAAGGATGGCAATTCCGAGGTCTATGCGATGGGGCGGCAGGGCGACAATCTGCGCCGCCTCACCACGGCGCCTGGCATTGACACCGAGGCGGCGTGGTCCTCCGATGGCAAGTCGATCTACTTCGTCAGTGACCGCGGCGGCGGCCCGCAGGTCTACCGCATGGGTGTCTCTGGCGGCAACGCCGAGCGGGTCACCTTCAGCGGCAACTACAACATCAGCCCCGCCCTCAGTCCCGATGGCCGCTATCTGGCCTACATCAACCGCAACGGGGGCAACCAGTTCCGTCTGCAGTTGATGGACCTCGCTTCGGGAACTGTGACTGCACTCACGGACACCAACGACGACGAAAGCCCGAGCTTCGCACCCAACAGTCGGCTCATCATCTACGCCAGCCGCGCCGGCGGACGTGATCTGCTGATGACCACCACGCTCGACGGCACCATCAAGGCCCGCCTCAGTCCGCCCCAGGCGGAGGTGAGAGAGCCGGTCTGGGGGCCTTACAGCCGCTGAACCGCGTGCCGCGGTATGTTCTTTTACTTGTTCGAACCCACGTTTCTGGAGTCAATCTATGTCCCCATTTCTCAACAGCCGCACCGTGTGGCTGGCTGCGGCTGGTGCTGCCGTGCTGGTGCTGACTGGCTGTGCATCGACTACCCGTGTCGAACCCCCTGCGCCGGTTGAAAGCCGCCTGGCGGGTTCGGCCGGGACGGCTGCGGCGGTTTCCCCGAACGCCAACGCAGGTGCCACCACCGGGCAGGCTGCGCAGTCCACGGTCACGCCCGTCGACGTCACCCGCAATGACGCCGCAGCGAACGCAGCTGGCCGCGTTGTGTACTTCGACTTCGACAGCTTCGTGGTCAAGGACGAGTTCCGCAGCGCAGTCGAAGGCAATGCGCGCCGCCTGAGCGCGGACCGCAAGCGCCGCGTGCTGATCGAAGGCCACACCGACGAACGCGGTGGCCGCGAGTACAACCTGGCGCTGGGACAGCGCCGTGCCGAGGCGGTGCTGAAGTCGCTCACCTTGCTGGGTGTGCAGGACGGCCAGGTCGAGGCGGTGAGCTTCGGCAAGGAAAAACCAGCCGTGGCAGGCAGCACTGAAGCGGCCTGGGCCAAGAACCGCCGTGCCGAGCTGAAGGACCGCTGAGATGCGCCGCGCCCAGCCTCTGAAACTGTCCGCCCTGACCGCAGCCCTGGTGCTGGTCACCTCCGCGCTGTGGCCGATGACGGCCAGCGCCGGTCTGTTCGATGACGAGGAGGCCCGCAAGGCCATCGTCGAGCTGCGCACCCGGTTCGAGCAGTCTCAGCAGCGGCAGGCGCAGTTCGAAGAAACCGAGCGCAAGGCGCTGGCTGCGCAGATCGCCGACCAGGTCGAGCAGATCAGCGTGCTCAAGCGCAGCCTGCTCGACCTCAATGCGCAGATGGAAACCCTGCGCTCGGAGATCGCCAAGCTGCGCGGTGCCGACGAGCAGCTCACCCAGCTCAACAAGGATCTGGCCCGCGAACTGGCCGATCTGCAGCGCAAGTACAAGGATGCGATGGCTGCGATCGACGACCGCATTCGCCGGCTGGAGCCGCAGCGCGTGTCGCTGGACGGCAAGGACGCTGTGGTCGATGCACCGGAGAAGAAGGCCTACGACGAGGCCATCGGCATCCTGCGCAAGGGCGAGTTCGCCAACGCGGCGACGGCCTTGGCCGCATTCCAGAAACGCTTCCCGTCGAGCGCCTACAACGGCCATGTGCAGTACTGGCTTGGCAACGCGCTGTACGGCAAGGGCGAGGTCAAGGAAGCGATGAACATCTTCCGCAGCCTGGTGTCGTCCACGCCGGACCACCCGCGGGCCTCCGAGGCACTGCTGGCGCTGGCCAACTGCCAGATCGAGCTGAAGGACGGCAAGGGCGCGCGCAAGACGCTGGAAGAGCTGATCGCGAACTATCCGCAGTCCGAAGCGGCGCAATCCGGACGTGAGCGCATCAAGCAGATCAAGTGATCCCGGTGACCTCTGCTGATGTGCAACTGCTGACGGCCCAGGTGCTCTGGGCCGTTTTTTCATTGGCGTTCGCGCTGGGTGTGTTGGTGCGCCAGACGCATTTCTGCACCATGGGCGCAGTGGCAGACATCGTCAACCTGGGCGACTGGAGCCGCATGCGCATGTGGGCCTTGGCGGCTGGGGTGATGGTGCTGGGCTTTAACCTGATGGTGGCGCTGGGGTGGGTGCAGGCTGAGCACACGCTGTACGGCGGTCCGCGCTGGCTGTGGGCGTCGGCCTTGGTCGGTGGGCTGATGTTCGGCTTTGGCATGGTGCTGGGCTCAGGCTGCGGCAGCAAAACTTTGGTGCGCATTGGCGGGGGCAACCTCAAGTCGCTGGTGGTGCTGGTGGTGATGGGGTTGACGGCCTGGGCGAGCTTGCGCGGGATGCTGGCAGTGCTGCGGGTGCAGACGCTGGACAAGGTTGTGCTGCTGTTGCCGGTGTCACAGGATCTGCCGTCTTTGTTGAGCCATGCCACCGGGGGTGAGGTGCCTGTGGCCTTGTGGGCCTTGGGATGTGCTGTGCTGGTCGGTGGGGGATTGATGGCATGGGCGCTCAGCCGGGTCGAGGGACGCCATTCGGAGGTGCTGCTGGGCGGGCTGGGTGTGGGCGTGCTCGGGGTGTTGCTCTGGTGGGTGAGTGGGCGACTGGGTTTTGTGCCTGAGCACCCGGAGACCCTGGAGCCCACGTTCTTAGGCACCGCGTCGCAGCGCATGGAGGCCTTTGCCTTCACTGCACCGATCGCGCAGTTGCTGGAATGGTGGGTGTTCTACAGCGACAGCAGTCGCCACCTCAGTGTCGGGGTGGTGGCTGTGCTGGGGGTGACTTTGGGGAGCGCGTTCACGTCCGTCACCCGTGGGCAGTTCCGCTGGGAAGG
>JBEANV010000606.1:0-4913 GCA_041165285.1 Pseudomonadota bacterium
CCAAGCGGAACGCGCCAGGACAAGGGATTGAGCGAGGCCCGACGGCGGCGGCGGTCCACCTGCTCCTCGCCGCGCATCAGCGCCTGCAGGTCGGGCAGCCGGTCGGACTGCAGCAGCCCGGCCGCATCGAGGTTGGCCAGCCACTCCAGCACCTCGTGCTGGGTCGGCGGCTGCGGCACGTGGGTACTCAACCAGGTCCAGATTTCGCCGATGGTGCGTCGCCCGTCGAAGCGGCCCACAAACGACCAGGCCGCCTCGTCGAGCAAATGGTGGCGGCCGGTGAGCAGATCGGCCAGCACGTGGCGCACGCCACCCTCGCTGCCACGGTGGCGCACACGCACCGTCGGCCGCAACCGGGGCACGATGTTCGCCACCCGGTACCAGAGCGGGCTGTCGAGCGGAACGGGGTCGAGCACCTCGCCCGCAGCCGCCAGGGTCGGTTCCGGGGTCATCCGAGCAAGGTCCACCAGCCCATGCGCAGCCAGTCGAACAGCCGGCCGAACAGGTCTGCCGCGAGCGGATGGCGCCCGGTGTCCAGCCGCGTCACGCCCTCGAAGCCGGGCCGCAGCGTCGCGGCGGCCGACACCAGCGCGCCCTCCACCTCGAAGCCGTTGCGCCCTTCGCGGACATGCGCCACCGGGGTGATGCGCGTGACCGTCATCGGCAGCGCATGCCCCGGCCGAGCCGCCACGCGCAGCGCGCCGATGGTGCCGACCTGCACGCCTGCGATGTCGCGCTCGTCCACCCAGAGCACCAGCCGGAAACCCTCGGCCGGCGCCACGGTCATCATCACGTCGCCGCGCTTGACCGGCGCCCCGACCGAGCGGCTGAGGTCGCCGGACACCACCACGCCGGTCAGCGGCGCCAGCACACGGCCGCGCTCCAGATCGCGCCGCGCCAGGTCGGCGCGGGCACGGGCCTCATCGACCTTGGCCATCTGGACCACGATCTGGGCCTGGTCATGGCGGGCCAGTGCCTCGTTCACGGCGCTCTCGGACTGGGCCAGCGATGCCTCGGCGGTGCGCAGCTCGTTGGACGCCTGCTCGCCATCGAAATCGATCAGCGACTGCCCGGCCTGGATCTGTGCGCCGGGGCGGGCATAGACCACCGAGATGAAGCCGTCGCGCGGCGCCACCAGCTGCCGCTCGTGCAGACCCTGCACACGTGTCGGCGCCACCACCTCGCGGTGGACCGGCAGCAGCCCGACCACCAGCACCGCGCCCAACGCCACCGGCCAGACATGCCGGCGCATAGGCTCCAGCCAGACTGGCCAGGCGATCAACGACGCCGACCCGCGCGACGCGGACCGCGTCAGGTACAGGCGCAGCAGCGGCGTGAGGTAGGTTGCCGCCTGCTCCAGCCGCAGGATTTCTTCGGTGCGAAACGGTGCGCCCAGATCACGCTGCAACGTGAGCGCGCCCAGTACCAGCCCGTCCCCGCCCAGCGGCACGGTGCAGACCGCGCAAGCGCCCATCGTGCGGCTGAGCTGCACATGGGCGAGTCCTGCCTGCATGGGGCCGTGGCGGCGGGCCGGGTGGGTGAGCGTGCAGGCGCTGGTGGCAGCCTCCTGCATCGCAGCGTGCAGATCGCGCACCAGTTCGGCCGCATCCGACAGGCGCGGCAGGTCCGACACCGACAGCACTTCCAGATCGGTGCGGGTCTGGCGGCGCAAGCCCAGCGCGACCCGGTCGCACTGCAGCCCGGACGCCAGGTGCAGCACCAGCGCGCGCAGCGCATCCGCGCCACGCGGCGCGTGCAGCAGCACGCCGACTGTTTCCATCAGCCACTCGGCGGCGGGAACGGGGCGGGCCGCGACGGGCTGCGACGCGGACAACTCCCGGATCGCGGCGCTCAGGCGCGCCTCGGCCTGCGCTGGCGGGCTGGCAGGCGCGGCCACTTCGCGGGCAGGGGTACGGGGAACGGAGGAGGTGCTCACTGGAGGACAAACCCATGAATGCCCGCCAGTGTGGCGCCCGCTCCCGGCCGCTCAAGGCGCGAAGAAACCGCGAATCACCGCACAGATCGCCCCGAATCGACCTGCCGTTTCAGGCGCCCAGCGCGTCCGCCAGCACCAGCAGATCGTCCAGGTGGAGGTGCAGCCCGGCCGGCGCATCGTCCGCGGCCGCACTTGCCGGGCCGTGGTGCAACGCTGCTTCGGGGCGCCGGATCCACGCCGTGTGCAGCCCCGCCCGCCGGGCGCCAATGACGTCGAGCGCCCAGTCGTCACCGACATGCATCACCTGCCCCGCCGTGCAGCGCAGCTCCGCGCAGGCCGCCTCGAAGATGCGCGCCGCCGGTTTGGCCACACCGCAGCTGCGGGCGCTGACGGCCCCGACAAAATACGGCGCCAGCCCGGTCGCGGCCAATTCGGCATTGCCGTTGGACAGCGCCAGCAGCGGGAAGCGCGCCGCCAGCCGCTCCAGCGCCGGTCGGACATCGCCGTACCACTGCACCCGCTGGCGCTCGGCGAAGAACACGGTGAACGCCGGCTCGGCCAGCACCGGGTCGTCTCCCGACGCAGCCAAGGCCTCGCGCAGGGTGATCAGCCGCAGTGCGGTCAGGTCGTGCGCCAGCGCCGGGTGCCGGCGCCCGACCTCGCCGCGCAGGCGCTGCAGCGTCGGCACATCGAAAGCCGCGGCGGTCGCGGGGGCGTGTGCGCGCAGCCAGTCCTGCAGCACGGCTTCCGCGCGCAGCAGCGTCGGCATGACGGGCCAGAGGGTGTCGTCCAGGTCCAGGGTGAGTGCGGTGATCGTCATCGTCATGCCGGCAGTGTCGGCGAGAATGCACGCGCCATGAAAACCCAACCTGAACCCGATTACCGCCACGGCAGCCCGGCCCGTGTCGGCGTGCTGCTCGTCAACCTCGGCACGCCCGACGCCCCGACTGCGCCCGCGGTGCGGCGCTATCTGGCGCAGTTCCTCAGCGACCAGCGGGTGGTGGAGATTCCGCCAGCGGTTTGGAAGCCGATCCTGCACGGCATCATCCTGCGCACCCGCCCGGCAAGGTCCGCGGCCAAGTACGCCAGCATCTGGACGCCCGAAGGCTCGCCGCTGGCGGTCTGGACCCGCAAGCAGGCCGAGCTGCTGCAGGCCAACGCCAGCGCCCACGGGCTGGCGCTCACCGTGCGCCACGCCATGCGCTACGGCAATCCGTCCATCGCTGGCGAACTCGATGCGCTCAAGGCCGCGGGCTGTGACCGCATCCTGGTGGTGCCGATGTACCCGCAGTATTCGGGCACGACCACCGCCAGCGTGATGGACGATGTTCACCACTGGCAGCTCCGCCAGCGCACGCTGCCCGAACTCCGCTGGGTGCGCCAGCACCACGACGACGAGGGCTACATCGAAGCCCTCGCCCGGCGCGTGCAGGACCACTGGGCGCGCGAAGGCCGCGGCGACCACCTGCTGCTGAGCTTCCACGGCGTGCCCGAGCGCACGCTGACGCTGGGCGACCCCTACCACTGCCACTGCTACAAGACGGCACGACTGCTCGGCGAGCGGCTCGGACTGGGCAAGGACGCACTCTCGCTGAGCTTCCAGAGCCGCTTCGGCAAGGCCAAGTGGCTGGAGCCGTACACCGAGCCGACCCTGCAGGCGCTGGCCAAGAAGGGCGTGAAGCACCTGCAGATCTTCTGTCCCGGTTTCCCGGCCGACTGTCTGGAGACGCTGGAGGAGATCGCCATCGAGGGTCGCCAGGTCTTCCTGACCGCAGGCGGCCAGCGCTACGACCACATCCCCTGCCTGAACGACCACCCTGTGTGGATCGACGCGCTGCGCGGTCTGGTCGAGCGCAACACGGCGGGCTGGGCGGTGCGGGTGGACGCACAGCCGCGTACCGCCGAGCGGGAAAGCCAGCGCCAGCGTGCGCTCGCGCTGGGTGCCAAGGTCTGAGGCTACAGCGCCCGCAGCACCGCCCGCACCGGCGAGGCGTCCGCCCGCACCAGCTTCAGCGGCAAGGCGATCAGCTCGTAGTCGCCCGCGGGCACGGCGTCCAGCACGAGGTTTTCCAGCACCCGCAGGTCCAGGCGCAGCAGGCGCTGGTGGCTGTCCAGCGTCTGGCTGGACGCCGGATCGACCGAAGGCGTGTCGATCCCCACCAGGCACACGCCCTGCCCCGCCAGCCAGTCGATCGTCTCGGGGGCGAAGGCTGCGAAGTCCTCGGTCCAGACGGTGGCCGCCTGTACGCAGGTGCGCACCAGCACGCGCGGCGGCAGGCCGCCCGCCGCATGCAGCAGGTGTTCGGGCCGGATGAGCAGCCCGCACCCGATGGCATGGACCACCCGACACGGACCGAGGAAGGGCGCCAGATCGACCTCACCGATCGAGGGCGCGCCTTCTGCGTAGTGCAGCGGCGCGTCGGCATGGGCGCCGGTGTGCGGCGACAGCGTGATCGCGCTGACATTGACCGGGCTGGCAGGGCCGAGCGTCGCGGTCCAGTGCTGGGTGTAAGGCTGGTCGCCGGGGTACGCCGGCGTTGCGGGACCGACGGCCGGCGAGATGTCCCACAGGCGCCGCGCGCTCACGGCGCCTGTGCGTCCAGCGGTGTGGACACCAGCATGTCGAAGGCGCCGAAAGCCTGCGCCAGTTCGCTGAACACGCCCTTGTCCATCGGCGACAGCTGCGCCGCGGACGGGGTTGCGGAAACTTCGGGGGTATCCAGCGGCAAGCTGAGTTGCGGCGGGGAGCCGAGCGAGGCGATGTCGCCCATTGACACGAAGGCCACGCCAGCCAGCGCGGCGGCCGCATCCAGCCGCGGCGCCTCGCCGACCAGCGCCGCCTGCCGCACGACGGCCAGCGCCACCAGTTGCCGCTGCTCGCGGCTGGCGCGGGACCAGCGGTCGTCGTCGGTCGTGCCGGCAAAGGTGTGCAGGCGCACCAGTTCGCGGGCAGCACGTTCGTCGAAGGCGACGACTT
>JBEANV010000607.1:0-5760 GCA_041165285.1 Pseudomonadota bacterium
CTGATGGCGACCTGGGCCCGCGGCCGCACCCTGCTGCTGAACGCGATCCGCGACAACGACCCGCCGCTGCAGGACTTCGTGACCGCACTGGCTGCGGAAACCCTGCAGCGCACGCCCCGCACCGCCGTCTACGCGGTGGCCAACCCCGACACCGTGCCGCAGGCGCTGCTGCACAACCTCAAGCACAACCAGGTGCTGCACGCCCGCAACCTGATCCTGACCGTGCGCTTCCACGAGCAGCCGAGCGTCCCGGAGGCCGAGCAGCTCGAACTGCAGGCGCTCGCCTCCGGCTTCTGGCGCGTCACGCTGCACTACGGCTTCATGGACAGCCCGAACATCCCGGAAGCGCTCGGCCGCTGCCGCTCACCGGACCTGCAGATCGAGCCGGCCAGCACCAGCTACTTCCTGAGCCGCGAGATCGTCGTGCCAACGCCAGGCGCGGGCATGGCGCGCTGGCGCGAGGCGCTGTTCGCCACGATGGCGCGCAACGCCGGGAGTGTCGCCGACTACTTCCGTCTGCCCCACAACGCGGTGATCGAACTCGGCACGCGGGTGCAGATCTGACCCGCTCAGCCCACCAGCAGCCCCCGCTGCTCGATGAACGTGACCACCTCGGCCAGCCCGTCCCGGGTCTTGAGGTTGGTCATGACAAAGGCCCGGTTCGGCCGCATGCGCACCGTGTCGGCGCGCATGACCTCCAGATCCGCCCCGACATGGGGCGCCAGGTCGGTCTTGTTGATCACGAACAGGTCGCTCTTGGTGATGCCGGGGCCACCCTTGCGCGGGATCTTCTCGCCCGCCGCCACGTCAATGACGTAGATCGTCAGGTCGCTCAGCTCCGGACTGAAGGTCGCCGCCAGGTTGTCGCCACCCGACTCGATGAAGACGATGTCGGCGTCGGGGAACTTCTCCAGCATCCGGTCCACGGCTTCGAGGTTGATCGAGGCGTCCTCGCGGATCGCCGTGTGCGGGCAACCACCGGTCTCCACGCCCATGATGCGCTCCGGGTCGAGCGCGCCGGCCACCGTCAGCAGGCGCTGGTCTTCCTTGGTGTAGATGTCGTTGGTGACCACCACGAGATCCCAGCGGTCGCGCATCGTCTTGCACAGCATCTCGACCAGCGTCGTCTTGCCCGAACCGACCGGTCCGCCAACGCCGACACGCAGGGGGGGCAGTTTCTTGGTGCGTCCGGGGATCGAATGGAGTGGGCTCATGGGACAGGTCTCGGTGTGGGGTTTGCAGGCTTCGAGGGTAGCAAGACCCGAACCAAATATTTCCGCAGAAAACACTTGCTCGACTGATTGGGTCTATGCATAATTGCGGGCTGTTGGCGCTTTAGCTCAGTCGGTTAGAGCGATGGAATCATAATCCACAGGTCCGCGGTTCGAGTCCGTGAAGCGCCACCAAAATTCAAAGCCCGTGCAACTGTGTTGCACGGGCTTTTCCGTTTCTGGCTTCTGGAATGCCCGCGTGGAACGGGCCTATTGCTGACTTCGCAGGCGCGCCATGCGCCCTAGAGTGGCCGATTGAACGCCAATCTGAAACGTCCACGCCTGCTCTGCACCCGAACGCCACCCACACACCATGAACACGCCAAGCCGCACCATCGCTGCCGTCATGATCGTGCGTGATGAAGCCCGCCACATCCGACGCGCGCTCGACAGCCTGCGTCCCTGGACCGACCGGCTGGTGGTGGTGGATACCGGCTCGCAGGACGACACCGTGGCCATCGCCCGCGCAGCCGGCGCCGAGGTCTCGCACATGGCCTGGTGCCACGACTTCAGCCTGGCCCGCAACGCCGCGCTCGACCGCACCAGCGCCGACTGGCACATCGTCCTCGACGGTGACGAGTGGCTGGCCCGAGGCGGCGAGACGCTGGCGACGCTGCGCACGCTGCGGCCGGATTTCGTCGGCGCCGTCCGTGTGGACAGCACCCACGGACCACAGGGCAGCACCAGCATCGCGTCCAGCTGGATCAGCCGCATCCTGCCCGGCCATGTGCGCTACACCGGCCGGATCCACGAACAGCCTCTGCACGCGCTGCCCGTGCGCCGACTGCCGCTGCGGGTCGGACACGACGGCTACGGCGAGGCCGCGCTGGGCCGCAAGGTCGGCCGCAATGCCACGCTGCTGCAGCGGTCGCTCGACGAGCAGCCCGACGATGCCTACCTTTGGTACCAGCTCGGCAAGGACCACGACGTGTATGGACGCCACGCCGAGGCCCTGCGCTGCTTCGACCAGGCGGAGGCGCTGCTCGGCACCGTCGCAGCCAGCGCCTCGCCTGCCTGGCTCCACGACCTGAGCGTGCGCAGCCTGCATGCACTCAAGTGCTGCGGTCGCCATGCCGAAGGCGTGCAGCGCGCCTCGGACAGCATGGCGCGCTGGGACCGTTCGCCCGATTTCTTCTTCGCGCTGGGTGATCTGATGCTCGATTGGGCCGCCAGCGAGCCGGTCCGTGCCAACGAGCTGCTGCCGATGATCGAGGGCGCCTGGCGGCGCTGCCTGGAGATCGGCGAGCGGCCGGATCTGGAAGGCGCCGTGCAGGGCCGTGGCAGTCACCTGGCCACGCACAACCTCGGTGTCCTGCGCCAGTTCGCCCCAACATGGAAGTAGCCCGATTTGGCCACCCTGATCGGGCCGATCCTCCTGGCTGTTCTGCCTAGACTGGCTGCGACCCTTTGCACGCTTTGCTCGGAGCACCCGCTCATGAACCTGCCGGATATCCACCTGTGCGTTGTCCAGCCCCAAGGCCAGCCGCACGCCCTGTGCCTGATCGATCCTGCCCGCTACTTCCGCTACCAGTTCCGGCGACTCGGTGCGCGGGTGAGCCTGTCCAAGAACCGGTTGCGCCATGACGCAGTCAACTTTGTCTTCGGCGCCCACCTGGGTTTCGATGCCAACCAGTGCCTGCAACACACCTGTGTCTTCGTGAACCTGGAGTCACTCGGGCACGAAGGCTCGCAGGTGTCCACGGCCTACCTTCAGCTGCTGCGCCGCTCGGCCGTCGTGGACTATGACCCCGCCAATCTGGAGGTCTACACCGACCACCCGGACGATGTGCCGCTGGTGCCCTTCGTCCACGCGCCCTACCTCGCCGCCGACGCGCAGGCCACGGCCGCGCCGCTGGAAGACCGCCCGATCGACCTGCTGATCGTCGGCACGCAGAACGAGCGCATCCGCCGCCTCGTCAAGCGCATCGAGGAAACGGGCCTGACCGTGAGCCAGTTCGACCGCCCGGTGTATGCCGGCGAGCGCGATGCCTACATCCGCCAGGCCAAGGCCGTGCTCCACCTGCGCCCGCACGACACCAGCCGCGTCGAGCCCATCACGCTTGCGCACTGCATGAGCCTGGGCACGCCCGTCATCGCCGAGCAGACACCACACGCCGCCACCGCCGCCTTCTATGAGGAAGCGGCCACCTGGATCGACGACAACAACCTCGACACCTTCTTCCGGCAGGACTTCGGCACCCCCGCCTGGTACACGCTGGCCCGCAACCAGCTCGCCAGCTTCGAGGAGCTGGACCCGGCCGAAGCCTTCGCCGACATGCTGGCCTTCGTCAGCGGCTACGGCCAGACCAATGTGCGCACGCGCGACCCGGAACCCTGGCGCCCGCTGCGCCTGAACCTCGGCGCCGGCACCGACTACCGCGTCGGCTGGCTGAACCTCGACAGCCGCCCCGAGTCCGAACCCGACCTGCTGCTCGACCTCGGCCAGCCGCAGACACTGCCGCTGCTGGCCAACGGCGCGCTCTGCGGCCCGGTACGGCTCGAAGCGGGCCAGTTCGCCGAGATCTGCGCTGGCAATGTGCTGGTGCGCACACCGGATCTGGCCACGCTGATGACACAGGCGCTGGCGCTGCTGCGCGACGGTGGTCGCTTCGTCATCGAGGTGCCCTGCGAGCACTCGCCGACTGCGTGGCGCGACCCGACCCACCTGCGCGCCCTCAACGAAAACTCCTGGACCTGCTACACCGAGACCTTCTGGCAGCTCGGCTGGTTCACGCACCGCTTCCAGATCGAGGCCTCCGGCTACCGCGACCTGAACCGCAAGAACTGCCGCCGCGAGAAGGCCGCGTCCATGCAGGTCGTGCTGCAGAAGGTGGCGACGACTCCCGCCGAACGCACGCAAGCCCGCACCCTGAGCCTCGACTGCCTCGTGCCGGAAGATTCAGTGCCGTCGCAGGACCAGTTGCTGCCGGCCGCCAGCTCCCGACCGCTGCAGGAACTGCTGCAGAACGAGGCCCCTTCGCGCGAATCGCTGCTCGCCAGCGTCCACAGCGACGCGTGACGCCAGGTGTGCCGGACGCAGGCTGCGGCTGAACCGGCCAAACGGCTCAGCGACCGATCCGGTACGGCTCCTCGAACGCCAGGTAATCCTGCTCGGCCAGCGCCTCGGCCACCCAGGCGGCCACGCCTGGCGCAGCCCAGACTTGCGCCATCCAGTCGGTCACCACCGGTGGCACCGGCAACGCGTAAGTGCGCAGCCGCGACACCACCGGTGCGAAGTACGCATCCGCAATGGTGAACGTGCCGAACAGGAACGGCCCGCCACTGTCCGCCAGCGCCTCGGTCCACATCGCCACCAGCCGGTTCAGATCGGCCTGCACGGCGGGCTGCTCGGCCAGCACTTGCACGCCAATCTCCGGCAGCGACGCCTCGATGTTCATCGGGCAGGCGCTGCGCAGTCCCGTGAACCCCGCGTGCATCTCGGCGCACAAGGACCGGGCGCGGGCACGCCGCCGGACATCCAGCGGCCACATCGCACGCTCCGGGTGGCGTTCGGCCAGGTATTCGGCCATCGCCAGCGTGTACCAGACCACCAGCCCGTCACCGTCCACCAGCAGCGGCACCTTCCCCGTCGGGGACAGGCCCGCCAGCGTGGCCTTGAACACCGACCCGGCCTCAAAGCTGTCGAAACGCACCATCACCTCGTCGAAGGGGATGCCGAACTGCCGCAGCAGCACCCACGGCCGCATGGACCAGGACGAGTAATTCTTGTTGCCGATGTAGAGCTGCATGGGGGTCGTTCCGTTCGAGGGGTTGACGATGTTATCCGTCCGGTCGCCGCCACTGCGCAAATCCGGCCGGTCCAGCCCCCGCGTCCAGGCGGAAACAGACCCGGCACCTCGGGATTGCCCGACTGGTGCCGATATCCCAGCATTCGCAGCACAATAGTTACGTTCATTTACGATTCAGGTTCCAATACGCCGGAGCCTCGTCGTTCCCTTCCCGGTACTTCCCGATGCATGTCTCGATCGTCGTCCTGAACTACAACTACGCCCGATTCGTCGGCGCAGCGATTGATTCGGCCCTGCGCCAGACCCAGGCCGGCTGCGAAGTGATCGTGGTGGACAACGGCTCGACCGACGACTCGCTGGCGGTGATTGCGCGCTACGGCGACCGGGTGCGCCTGGTGCGGCAAGCGGTAAACATCGGCCAGGGCCAAGGCTACAACCTCGGCATCGCGGCGGCGCGGGGCGAGTGGATCGTCTGGCTGGACGCCGATGACGTGCTCGATGACGACGCGATGGCCACCTGCCTGTCGCTGGCGGATGCCGGCACCGCCAAGGTCCACTACCCGATGCGGCTCATCGACGCGGAGGGGGCCCTGCTGGGCGGCGTGATCCCGTTCCTGCGCCATGACGGCGATGTCGTGTGGATCATCGAGGCGCTCGGCCACTACGCCGGCCCACCCGGCAGCGGCAATCTCTACCGCCGCTCGGCCGTCGCGCCCTACTTCCCCGTCACGCCCGAGGAC
>JBEANV010000608.1:0-3445 GCA_041165285.1 Pseudomonadota bacterium
CCAAGGCCGGCAAGCTGCAGTACGCATTGTCGAACCCGGCCACCTCGAACCAGGGCTTCATGGCGCTGATGGGCGTGGTGGCCGCCGCCAGTGGCAAGGCCGAGGCGCTGTCCGCAGCGGACGTGGACCGCGGCGCGATCGCCGATTTCCTCAAGGGCTACAAGCTGCCGGGCGACAACTCGACCTACCTGTCCGAGCAGTTCCTCCTGCAGCAGGGCACGCGCGTCAACGCCTTCATCAACTACGAGAGCTGGCTGCTGAGCCTGAACGCCAGCGGCAAGCTGCGCGAGAAGCTCCGGCTGATCTACCCCCACGAAGGCGTGAGCACGGCGGACTATCCGTTCATGCTGCTCGACGAGGGCAAGCGCGCCGACTACCTGAAGGTGGTCGAGTACCTCAAGGGCGACGAAGCCCAGACCTGGCTCGCGCGCCAGACGCTGCGCCGGCCGATCCGGCAGGACGTGGCGGCGCGGGTGGAGGATCTGTTGCCGAAGCAGGGCTTGCAGGTGGAGCTGCCGTTCTCGCCGGACCGGGCGCTGGCGGACGGCCTGATCGCCGCTTACCTCAACGAGTTCCGCACGCCGATCGCCAGCACCTTCGTGCTCGACACCAGCGGCAGCATGCAGGGGGAGCGCCGCCGGCAGCTCCTCCAGGCGATCGACTACATCGCGGGTGCCGACAGCTCGCTGACGGGTCGCATCGCCAAGCTCACCAACCGCGAGCGGATCTGGCTGCAACCGTTTGCCGAAGCACCCTACGGCTTGCAGGGCTTCGAGGTGCCGGCCGGAGCCGCCGCAGCCAAGGGCGTGGCGGAGCAGGCCGACAGCGACGCCAAGCGCCAGGTGCTCGCCGACGTGCGCAGCGCGGCCGACCAGTTGCAGATGAAGGGCGGCACCGCCGTGTACGACGCCGTGTACGAGGCGCTCACGCACATGCTCGCCGAGCGGCAGAAACACCCGAAGTTCCAGTATTCGGTCGTTGCACTCACCGACGGCGAGAACAACAAGGGCCGGACTCTGGAGGACTTCAAGCGCGACTACGCGGCGCTGCCCGAGGATGTGCGCGGCATCCCGGTGTTCTGGGTGCTGTTCGGCGAGGCCAACGAGGCGGCGTTGAAGGAGCTGGCCAAGCTCACGGGTGGGCGCGTGTTCGATGCACGCAAGACGCCGCTGTACAGCGTGTTCAAGGATATCCGGGCGTACCAATGACGTGGTTGCTGCGATGGCTGGCCTCCCCGGCGAACTGGTGCGGCCTCGGGCTGGCGAGTGTCGTGCTCGGGCTGAAGGGCGCCGGGCTGCTGGGTTCGCTCGGGCTGGGCATGGCGGTGCTGGGCTACGGCGCCGGGTTCGTGGTCGGCGGGCTGTGGTTCGGATTCCCGTCGAACCGGGAGCCTGCGTGGGACGCGCTGGAGTTCAGCGACGAGGGCGACACCCGCGAGGCGATGGAGCGTGCGCTGACGGGCGTGCGCCGGCTGGTCGAGCAGAACCCCGGCCAGCGCATCCCGGCCGCGCTGAAGACGCGGGCGCTGGCGCTGTGCCAGTCGCTGGACGCGCTGCTGACGCAGTGGGAGGGCTCCAAGGGCACGCTGTCGCTCCAGGACAGTTTCCACGCCCGCCACATCGCCATCCGCTACCTGCCGGAGATGCTCAACACCTACCTGTCGATCCCGGCCGAGTTCGCTGCCACGCAGCGGCTGGACAACGGCAAGACGGCGGTCGAGACCTTCCAGGCCACGCTGGCCGAGCTGGAAGGCAAGGTCCACCAGTTGCGCAGCGATCTGGCCGGGCAGGACGCGCAAGCCTTCCTCGAACACTCCCGTTTCCTGAACCAGAAGTTCGCCCCTCAGGGGCTGGACGCGCCCGCGCTCAACCTCCCCCCTACTCCCCGCAAGGACGCTTCGCCATGAGCCAACCCGTTTCCACCACGACCGCCATGACTGCCGTGGCCCCGGCATTCACGCTGACCCCGCCCGAGGTGCTCGCCCCGGTGCCGGTCGAAGCCGCCCGCGAGGCCGTGCCGCTGCAACCCGATCTGCGCAAGCAGGTCGATGACCAGGTGCTGCGCTTCATCGACGCGCTGGCGACCGAGGACATCCACTCCGACACCTTCAAGGCGCGGCTCGACAGCGCGTTCGCTTTGGGCAAGGAAGAAATCTCCAATGCTTCCAGCCTGATGCAGGGCCGCTTCATGCAGACCAACTTCGTCGGCGTGGAAAGCAGCCCGGCGTTCAAGGCGCTGCAGGACATCCGCGCCCAGCTCGATGACCTCAATCCCGGCAACGACGGCGACCTGATGCAGCCGCGCAAGTTGCTGGGCCTGATCCCCTTTGGCAACAAGCTGGAGGCGTATTTCCGCAAGTACCAGAGCGCGGCCGAGCAGCTCAAGACCTCGATGGGCCAGCTCTACGCTGCCCGCGACGACATGCAGAAGGACGTGATCGCCATCGAGTTCACCCGCGGCAAGCTGTGGGAGGCGATGACCAAGCTGGCCGCGGCGTCACGCTTTGCGACGCAGTTGGACGCCCAACTCGACGAGCGCGTGCGCACGCTGGAGCCGACCGACCCGCAGCGGGCGCAGGCGCTGCGGCAGGAGGTGCTGTTCTACGCGCGCCAGAACCTGCAGGACATCCAGACCCAGCAGGCGGTGTGCGTCAACGGCTACCTCGCGCTCGATGTGCTGAAGAAGACCGGCCGCGAGATGATCAACGGCTGCACCCGCGTGGCGACCACCGGCATGAGCGCGCTGGCCGTGGCGCAGACCGTGGCGCGCGCGACGGGCAACCAGATCCGGGTGATGGAGATGCTGCAGGGCGTCAACGCCACCATCGGCAACCTGATCAGCGAAACCGGCCGCCAGCTCAACCAGCACGTCGACCAGACCACCCAGTTCGCGCAGAACCCGATGCTTGGCATCGAGAAGATGCAGGAGATGTTCGACCAGACCTTCCAGGCCATGGACACGATGGACAGCTTCCGCACCAAGGCCATCGAGGTGATGGGCCAGAACAACGCGATGGTCCGCGACCAGCTTGCCCGGGCGGACAGCTACGTCGATCGGACCCGCCAGCAGCAGGCGCGCGAGGCGGCGTCGGCTGCAGTGGTCACCGGTGGGCCGGTGAAGCTCTGACGGGGGTCAGGGGCGCGAGGTCGCGAGCTGGGTGGCCGCCGGCGCACCAGCCTGGGGCGTCTGTGTGACGAACGCGAGGTTGTACTGCGCGCTGGTCAGACCTTGTGCAATGGCCTTGCGGTACCAGTCGGCGGCCACCGCTGGGTCACGGGGAACGCCTTCGCCGCGTTCGTGCATCAGGCCCAGGCTGCGCTGGGCACGGGCATCGCCGCGGGCGGCGGCATCCCCGAATTCCTTGAGCGCCACGTCATGTCGGCCACGCTGGTACGCCGACACACCTTCGTCATAGCCGGCCCAGGCAGAGGTCAAGGGGATGCCG